>JAYVMO010000174.1:0-14910 GCA_043758915.1 Acidobacteriota bacterium
CCCCGACACGAGCCGGGGCATGCGCCAGGCCGACTCTACAAGTGCGGGAAAATCGCGGGTCTGAAGACCCGCCGCTACATTGACGAGCCGAGAGCGCTCGGGTAGCGTAAAATGATGGCGAACGCGGTCGTTGAGATGCTTCAGGAGTGATTAGGAGGGCCGTGAGCAAGACGTGAGAATACTGTTCGTGGCATCGGAAGGGCTGCCGTTTTCGAAGACTGGCGGCCTGGCGGACGTGGTGGAGGCGCTGCCGAAGGCGCTGGTGGCGCAGGGCCACGAGGTGGCGGTGGTGTTGCCGCGGTACCGCGGCACGAAGGCGACGGCGGTGGTCATGCCCAGCCTGACGATTTCGCTGGGTGGACGGCTGCGGTTTCCGGCGATTGCCGATGGCACGCTGCTGCATGGGGTACGTTATTTTTTCGTGGATGACCCCGAGTATTTCGACCGCGACGGAATCTACGGCGGGAGCGGCGGGGATTATCCCGACAATGCGGAGCGCTACAGCGAGTTTTGCATGGCGGCCATCGAGATTGCCAAGCATGTCTGGCCTGCGGACGTAATTCATTGCCACGACTGGCAAACGGCGCTCGTTGCGCTTTTCCTGCGCACGTCGTATGGCGACGATCCGCTGGTAAGAGACATTCCGGTGGTCTTCACGATTCACAACATGGGGTATCACGGGCAGTTCGGCAGGGACGTGCTGGCGCGCGCGGGGATTCCGGAGAGCTTGTTTCATCCGGGCGCCCTGGAGTTTTATGGCAAAGTGAATTTTCTGAAGGCCGGGCTGATCTATGCGGATTATTTGACCACCGTGAGCCGGAAATACGCCGAGGAAATTCGCACACCGGAGTTTGGGTTCGGATTGGAGGGCGTGGCGCGGGGGCGCGGCGACCGGCTGGTGGGAATTTTGAACGGGGTAGACTATGCGGCGTGGAATCCGGAGAAAGACAAGTTGATCGCGGCGAAGTATTCGGCGAAGGATTTAAGCGGAAAGCAGGTGTGCAAGCAGGAGTTGCTGCAGATTTTCGATTTGCCACCGGAGCACGCGGGGCGGCCGGTGATTGGGATTGTTTCGCGCTTCGCGGACCAGAAGGGATTCGACCTGATTGCCGAGAAGGCGTACGAGTTGATGGGCGAAGATCTGGTGCTGGTGGTATTGGGCACGGGAGAGCGGCGGTATGAGGATTTGTTTCGGGCGCTGGCCGCGGCATTCCCCGGGCGCGTGGGAGTGAAGATCGCTTACGACAATGCGCTGGCGCATAAAATCGAGGCCGGCGCGGACATGTTCCTGATGCCGTCACGCTATGAGCCTTGCGGATTGAATCAGATTTATAGCTTGCGATATGGTACGGTGCCGATTGTGAGAGCTACTGGCGGGCTGGATGATACGATTGAGACCTTCGACCTGGAGCACGGAACGGGGACGGGATTCAAGTTTGCGAATTATGACGGCATAGGGCTGATGAGGGCCGTGAAACAGGCGCTGCATCATTATTCGGATGAACGCATCTGGAAGCGCATTCAATTGAACGGCATGGCCAAGGATTTTTCCTGGAAGGCCCCGGCGGCGGAATATGCGAAGCTGTATGAGGCGGCGCGGGCCCTTCGCGGCTCAGGGAAAGCGAGCCGGGGGTTGGGGAAGATTTCAGGAAACCAAAAGCCCGTGGCAACATCTAATTAAATTGCACAAGGAGAAAGAGGCGGCCTGCTGGGCAAGCCCCCGAGGAAAAAGAATATGGCTGACAACATTCAAGCAGTGACGGACGGAAATTTCGAGGCGGAAGTGCTGACGGCGAGTAACACGCAGCCAGTGCTGGTGGATTTCTGGGCGGAGTGGTGCCGGCCGTGCCACATGCTGGCGCCCACGGTGGCGGAGATTGCGCACGATTACGAAGGCAAGCTGAAAGTGATGAAGCTGAACGTCGATGAAGCGGTGAACTCGGCGGGGCGCTACAACATTCGCGGGATTCCCACGCTGCTGGTGTTCAAGAACGGGCAAATGGTCGAACAGATTGTCGGCGCGGTGCCGAAAGAGCAGATCACCAAGGCCGTGGACCGGCATATCGGATAGTTAGAGATAGAAGATGGCAAGGGCGTGTCGTACAGTGGAGTACGGCACGCCCTTTTGTATTGTGCGCAGGCCTTTTTCGGACGGGAGAAGAACTTGGCGACAGCAGAGTCGGCAGCAAGCACTACGACGCGGACAGTGAAGCCGGCGGATCATCCGCCGCTGCTGGCGGGGAACCGCGGGCCGATGCCTATGTCGCGGCAGGGACTGCACGAAACAGTGCTGGAGATTCTGAAGCCGCTGCCGCGCGGGGTGATTCTGGACTGCCCGGCGGGAGAAGGCGCGCTGGCGCAAGATTTGTTGAACGAGGGGTTCGATGTGCGGTGCAGCGACTTGTACACGGAGTTGTTCCGGCTGGATGGCGTGGAGATCAAGCGCGGGGATTTGGCGGGGACGCTGCCGTATTCCTCGGGATCGTTTGATTACGTCACCTCGCTGGACGGGCTGGAGCACATCGATTCGCCGCCGCAGGCGTTTCGCGAGTACAAGCGGCTGCTGAAACCTGGCGGGCACCTGATTATCAGCGTGCCGAACATCATGAATATCGAGGAGCGGTTGAAGTGGCTGCTGTTCGGGTATACGTCGCACTTCAAGCCGCTTTCGGAGCAGTCGAAGGCCAAGATTCATTACGATTGCGCGGGGATGGACGAGATTGCGGTGCACGCGAATCCCATCGGCTACAACGAACTGCGCTATTACCTCGAGAAGAATGGATTTGCGATTCAAGGGGTTTACCGCGACCGGAAAAAAGCCAATCAGTGGCTGTACTGGCCGCTAGTGGCGGTGATCCGGCTGCTGGCGAAGCTGACGCCCGCAAAACGCCGCGCCGACCGCTGGACGGACGAGCTGGCGTCGGATCCGGTTTTGCTCGGCGGCAATACGATCATCATTCATGCGATCCGGAAATAGTTCTTTCGGGCCGGCTTTCATATTTCCAAATCCTGCCAGGAATGCACACGAAGCCATGCTTGTGCGGTGCCACTGGGCGAAGAATGCGGTGAACATTCCTTACCATGACCGGGAATGGGGCGTGCCGGTACACGACGAGCGCAGATTGTTTGAGTTTTTGATTTTGGAAGGCGCGCAGGCGGGGTTGAGCTGGGACACCGTTTTGAAGAAACGCGACCGGTATCGCGAAGTGTTTGATGGATTCAATCCGGAAAAGGTGGCGAGGTACGACAAGAAGAAAGTGGGAATGCTTTTGGCCGATGCCGGGATCATTCGAAATCGGATGAAGATTGAGTCTGCGATTGGAAATGCGCGGGCGTTTTTGCAGGTGCAGGAAGAGTTCGGCTCGTTCGATGCGTACATCTGGAAGTTTGTCGACGGGCGGCCGAAGCGAAACGCCTGGAAGACGCACAAACGGGTTCCCGCGACGACAGCCGAATCGGACGCGATGAGCAAGGATTTGCGGAAGCGCGGTTTTCGATTTGTTGGCTCGACGATTTGTTACGCCTTCATGCAGGCTACAGGGATGGTGAATGACCATGTGGCGACCTGCTTCCGCGTTGCCGAACTGTCCAAGTCTTTCGGTTCGCGAAGATAATGATGTGGGCGATTTGAATATTAAGAGCCGGGGTTAGGCGCCAATAGAAAAAGGAGGAAAAGATGGGAAAGAAGGCATCAGGGAAAGACGCGCAATTGATTATGCAGCTGTATGACTTGCGGCGGGAACCGGAAATGCGCAAAGCGCGGAACTGGTGGCTGACGCAGTTTTGGCCGAACAACGCGGACGATTTCATGAAAATTGCGTCGACGCTGGGCACACAGGAGAACAATTGGCTGCGCCAGGTAGGCGGATATTGGGGGATGGCGGCGGCGTTTGTGCTCAGCGGTGCAGTGAATGGAGACTTGTTTTTGCAGCCGGCGGTGAGCGGCGAGATGTTTTTCCTCTTTGCGAAAGTGTATCCGTTCTTGGGGGATTTGCGGGAAAAGCTGGGCGATGCCGAGGTTTTCCGGAATGTCGAAAAGGTGATTAAGAGCACCAGGTTTGGGCGGGACAGATTGCAATTCATACTGAAGCGGGTTGCAGCAGCGAAAGAGAAGATGGCGGCAAGCAAGGCGGTGTAGAGATGAAGTGCGTTGTAGGCGCGCGGCCGATCACAAGTAAAATCCCCATACGCACGTGCCGCATCCGGGGCGCCAGAGACGAATAACTATGTGGATGCCACACGCGAGGGCTTGCTGAGATTGCTGTTTTGAGAGGCGCGCCGACAGTCGTCGAAGCGGCGCGACGCTTGCTTCGGCGGCGGGGCCAGCGTACGATTCTGATTTGTTGGTTGCCGCGAAATCCCACCGGTAATTTTCCTCTCAGAATGTGTCGGAGAGGGAAGGGTGCGAGCCCCGATAAGCCGGGGAGTGCGAGAAGAAAGGCGAAGAATGAAATCGGTGGTGGTGGTGGGCGCGCAGTGGGGCGATGAGGGCAAGGGCAAGGTGGTGGACTACCTTGCCGGGTCGTTTGACTACATCGCGCGGGTTGCGGGCGGCCACAATGCGGGGCACACGGTCATCATTGGGAAGGACCGTTACGTTCTGCAACTGATTCCTTGCGGGATCCTCCGGTTGAAACAGAAAGCCGTGATTGGAACGGGCGTGGTGGTGGATCCGGCGGCGCTGGTGGCGGAGATCGAAACGCTGGCGAAGGCCGGGATCGACGTGAAGGGCAGACTGTACATCAGTAATCGTGCGCACCTAATTTTTCCGTACCACCGCGAACTGGACAAAGCGGCGGAGAGCGCGCGGGGCGCGGACAAGATTGGGACCACGTCGCGCGGCATCGGGCCTGCCTACGAAGACAAGATGGCGCGGCGCGGCCTGCGCATGTGCGATCTGCTCGATGCGGAGCTGTTTCGCAAGAAAGCAGCGCACGTCGTCGCGGAAAAGAACCGGCTGGCGAAGGGCGCTTACGGCGCGGACGTTGATTTTTCGCACGAAGTGGACGAGACGCTGAAACTGGGCGAGAAGATTCGCGGCTACATTTGCGATACGGCGGAACTCGTGAACCGCGCGCTGGGCGAAGGGAAGTCCGTGCTTTTCGAAGGCGCGCAGGGAACGATGCTGGACATCGACCACGGAACGTACCCGTTCGTGACCTCTTCGAGCGCGACTTCCGGTGGAGCGACCATGGGCGTGGGCGTGCCGCCGACGAAAATCAAGCACGTGCTGGGAATCTCGAAGGCTTACACGACGCGCGTGGGCGGCGGGCCGTTTCCGACGGAGATGCCAGACCTGGAAGCGCGGGAAGTGCGCGAGCGCGGGAAAGAGTTTGGCGCAGTCACCGGGCGTCCGCGGCGCTGTGGCTGGCTGGATCTGCAGGTGCTGCGCTACGCGAAGATGATCAATGGGATCGATTCGCTGGTGGTAACGAAGCTCGATGTCTTCGATACGCAGCGGGAGATACAAATTTGCGTCGGATACAAATATAAAGGCACACCGCTGAACGAAATGCCCGCGCTGGCGGAAGAGTACGAAGACGTGACGCCCGAATACAGGATGCTGCCGGGCTGGAACGAGACGACTTACGGCCTGAAGGATGGGGCTAAGTTACCGAAAGCGGCAGTGGATTATTTGCGTTTCATTTCGGAGTTTCTGCAATTGGAGATTGGGATGATTTCCACGGGGCCGGAGCGCGATGCGACGATTGTGCCGGCGGGGACGCTGCTGGCGAGCTGGCTGTGAGGAGTCGAGGTAAGGAAGCAGGGAGGTAAGGAAGCAAGGAAAGCTGCGAGCAGAACAGTGTGCGTCCCGGTAGTTCAGCGGAGTCCCCACCTTATGTTGAGTTACGTAGAAGCCCGCCGGAAGGTTATCGAAAAAGTTGGTGAGAAGCGCGGTCCACGGCAAGTGGAGACCGTGCGCGTGTGGGATGCGCTGGGATATGTGTTGGCGCTGGAGGTGAAAACGGATCGGGAGTATCCGCCGTTCGATCGCTCCACGCGGGATGGATTTGCGGTGCGTGCGGCAGAAGCCGGAACTGGCGCGACGCTGCGGTGCGTCGACGAGATCAAAGCCGGCGACACGGTTCGCGAGGCACTGGCTTCGGGGACTTGCGTGCAGATCATGACGGGCGCTGCGGTTCCTGCGGCTGCGGACGCGGTGGTGATGATCGAACACACGCAGCGCGAGGGCGATGGCCCCACCGGAGCAGAAGACGTTGTGCGGTTCGAGCGGGCGGCGCGGGCCGGGCAAAACATTGTGCGGCGGGGCAGCGAAGCGCGCGCTGGGCAGACCATTCTGTCGCGTGGGATGCGGTTGGGATATGCGGAGCTGGCGCTGGCGGCGCAAGTGGGGGCCGTGGAGTTAACGTGCGCGAAAAAGCCGTGCGTGGCGATTCTTTCGACAGGCGACGAGGTGGTTTTGATCGGCGAGACGCCGGGGGCGTTTCAGATACGCAATAGCAATAGCGTGTCGCTGGCGGCGCAGGTGCGAATCGCGGGCGGGGCGCCGGTGGTTCTGGGGAACGCGGCGGACCGTCTGGAAGATTTACGGAACAAGATTGAGCTGGGATTGAAGGAGGATGCGCTGGTTTTGTCCGGCGGCGTATCCATGGGAAAGTACGACCTCGTCGAGACGGTGCTGAAGCAGATGGGAGCGGAGTTTTATTTTGATGCGGTGGCGATACGGCCGGGGAGGCCGGCAGTGTTTGGAATGTGCCGGGGCGTGCCGGTGTTTGGTTTGCCGGGGAATCCAGTGTCGACGATGGTGACGTTCGAATTGTTTGTGACGCCGGCGCTGGACTTGCTAAGCGGGGCAGAGGCGCGCGCGCTGCCATTGCTGGAGGCGCGGCTCGGCGAGGCGCTGCATGAGAAGCCGGGGCTGACGCACTTCTTGCCGGCGCGGGTGGAGTGGCGCGGTGCGATGGCGGAGGTGAAAGCATTGAAGTGGCAGGGATCGGGAGACATTGCGGCACTAGCGAAGGCGAATTGTTTTTTAGTGGTGGGCGCGGAACGAGAGAAAATTGAGGCGGGCGAGAGCGTTTCGGTGCTGCTGCGGAAGGATGTCATCTGAAACAGAGAATGAGGAAGCTGTCGCATTACGGCAAAAGAGGAGAAGTAAAGATGGTGGACGTGTCGGCGAAGGAGGTGACGACACGGACTGCGGTGGCGCAGGGATTCGTAAGAATGAAGCCGGCGGTAGTGCGGGCGGTGCGCCGGTTGAAGAACCCCAAGGGCAACCCGCTGGAAGTGGCGCGAATCGCCGGAATTGCCGCCGCCAAGCGCACCGCGGAGTGGATACCTCTTTGTCATCCACTTCCTTTGACGCACATTGATGTGACTGCGCGGCTGTGCCAGAATGGCGTGGAACTGCGCTCCACCGTGACGACGGCCGCCCAGACAGGCGTGGAAATGGAAGCGCTGGTCGCCGTTGCCGCCGCGGCCCTCACGGTTTACGACATGTGCAAAGCCCTCGACAAAGGAATGGAGATCACCGGCATTGTTCTCGCCGAGAAGACCGGCGGGAAGAGCGGCGATTTTCACCGCAAAACGCGACGAAAAACCGCGCGGGGACGCGCACGATGAGCGCAGCCCCAGGCAAAAGCGTCAAGCTGCTACTTGCGGACGACAATCCGCTGGTGCGCGACCTGATTACCAAAGGGCTGGAGCCCTTCTGTGAAGTGGAGACGGCCTCGGACGGCGCGGATGCCCTTCTAAAAGTGATCGATACGCCGCCGGACGTGATTCTCTGCGATTACAAAATGCCGGGGCTGGACGGGCGCCAGCTTTTCGAAAAACTGCGCGGGCGCGAAGCCACGCGGCACATACCGTTTTTGTTCATGGCCAGCCGCGCGGATATTGAAGAAAAGCTGCGTCCGCTGGTGGACGGCGTCGAGGATTTCATCACCAAGCCGTTTCTGGTGAAAGACCTGGTGCGCATCACCAAGAAAGTCGTGGACCGGCTGCATCTCGAGAAACTGCAGAAGAAGGCGTCGCGACCGGGCGTGATCCAAGGCCGGCTGGAAGAGATGAGCATGACCGACCTGATGCAGTCGCTCGAAATCGGGCAGAAGTCGTGCCGGCTAGTGGTGCAGAAAGACGGCCAGCAATGTGAACTCTATTTTGCGAGCGGCCAGTGCCGGGACGCGAAGATCGGAAACGTGGAAGGCGACGATGCGGTGTACCGTGTGATCATGTGGACCGAAGGCGAGTTTGAGATTGATTTCAACGCCGCGAATAACTCGACGCGCACCACGACGACGCGCACCACGACCGGGCTATTGATGGAAGCGATGCGGCTGATGGATGAAGCCAGTCGCGACGCGGTGGAAACACAGTGATCCCTCCGAAGCACCTCTGCTGATGCGAGTCGCGGTCCTTACCATTAGTGATTCCGTGGCAAAAGGCGAGCGGGAAGATCTCTCCGGCCCCGCGGTGGTGGCGCATTGCCGCGGCCTCGGCTGGGAAGTGACCTCGGCGCTGCGCTCGTCCGATGATCACGCGAACATTCGCGAACAGTTGCGCGAGTTAGCCGACTCCGGGCGCGTGGATGTGATTTTAACGACCGGCGGCACCGGGCTTGGCCCGCGGGACAATACGCCCGAAGCGACGCAGGTGGTGGCGGACCGCATCGTGCCGGGAATCGCCGAAGAGATGCGGCGCAAGGGATTGCAGCATACGCCTCGGGCAGTGCTATCACGCGGCATGGCGTGTGTTCGTTCGAAAGCGCTGATCGTGAACCTGCCCGGAAGCCCGAAGGGCGCGGTGGAATCGCTGGAAGCAGTGGCGCACTTGCTGCTACATGCGGTGAAGGTGCTGCACGGCGCGCGGCACGATTAGCCGCGGCGCTCCTGCCTTGCCACCATTCTTGGGTTGACCCATTCTTGATTCGCGTCAACAATGTTTGCACCATGGCGCAAAAACTAGCGGACAAGAAATTGGCGGTATTGGGCACGGGAAAGCTCGGCGGGATTTTGCTGCGGGCCTACCTGAAGCAGGGGCTATTCAACGCGAAGCGTGTGACGGCAACGGTCCGGCACGCCGAGAAGGCCGCGGCGCTCGCGAAAGAGCTGGGCGTGGCGGTGACCACGGAGAACCGCACAGCAGCGCGCGGCGCCGACATCGTGCTTCTGGGCGTAAAGCCGCAAGTGGTGGACGAGGTGCTGAAGGAGATCGCGCCGGAGTTGACCGCCAATACGCTGGTGATTTCGGTGGCGGCCTCGGTGCCCACGAGCTACATCGAGCAGCGCCTCGGCGGAAAAGTGCCGGTGGTGCGCGTGATGCCGAACACCTGCTCGGCGGTGGGTTGTGGAATGGCCGGGATTTGCCGTGGCGCAAGCGCCACACCGGAGCATGTGGAGATGGCGAAAGCCATGTTCGATGCCGTGGGACGCACGGTGGTGGTGGATGAGAAAAATATGGATGGGGTGACGGGACTTTCGGCGAGCGGGCCGGCGTTTGCGTATATCATTCTGGAGTCGCTGGCGGAAGCCGGAGTGAAGGTGGGCTTGTCGCGCGATGTGGCCACCCTACTGGCGGCACAGACCATGAAGGGTGCGGCCAGCGTGGTGCTCGAGACGGGCGATCATCCCGCGTTGCTGAAGGATGCGGTAACTACGCCCGCGGGGTGCACCATCGACGGAATTCTCGAACTGGAAGAAGGGAAGCTGCGCGTTACTCTGATCAAGGCCGTGGTGAAAGCCACGCAAAGGGCGGGAGAATTGTTGTTCGAGAAGTGAGTACAGGAATCGAGACTGCTGATGCTAAAACCGAGTCGCGGCGATAATTACAAATGCTGAATACCGTAGTCTTTTACATTTTGGCGGGAATGGCGGTGTGGAGCGCCGCGTTGATGGTGACGCGGCGTAACGCGCGGCACAGCGCCGTGCTTCTGGTGGTCACTTTGCTGGCGACGGCGGGAATCTTTCTGCAGCTTCAGTCGCGCATTCTCTTTGCCATGCAGATTCTTTTGTTTGCCGGCGGGATCATGGCGCTGTTCTTCTTCGTTATCAAGCGGGTGGATACGGATGGGACGCTCCGAGAGATGCAATTTGCGCGGCAGAAATGGGTCTTGCTGCTGATTGCGATCGCCGCAGGCGGAGAGGCCGGCCTGATGTACTGGTCGGCTCGGAAAATGCCTCTCGCGAAACTCATGGCCGTGGCGGCATCTTCGGCAGGGAAACTGCAGTTGAATGCGCGCGTCGTGCTGCGAACCCTGTTTAGTTCGTACCTCCTGCCATTGGAGATTGCCGTGCTGTTGCTGTTCGTCTCGGCTGTCGGGGTCGTCACCGTGACCAGGAAGCGAGCGTAGAGCCCAGATGCTTTCGATCGAACACTATTTCTTTTTGAGTTTAGCCCTGTTCCTCCTGGGTGTTGCCGGTGTACTGATGCGGCGCAACGTGCTCATCGTATTGATGTCCATCGAACTGATCCTCAACGCCGTGAATATCAATCTGGCGGCATTTTCAAGATTGTTTAGCGATGCCGCCGGCCAGGTGTTCGCGCTCTTTATCGTGGTCGTTGCGGCGGCGGAGGCGGCGGTAGGATCGGCAATCATGCTTGCGTTTTTCCGGGACCGCGACAGTAAGGCCGCGGACGAGAAGGAGCTGCTCTCGTGGTAAGAAAATGGCGGGTCGGGGCCTCAGGTCCGGGCAGTACGGTCGGAAACACAGAAGGATTCTGCGCCTGCCGAAGATTTTCTATCTTCCCCGGAGCGAAATAATCATCGCGAATGCTCACCTCAATCATCGATACATTGCGTAAATACTTGCAGGGGGATGGCGCCGTCATCCTCCCGGAGATGGAACTTTTCCTTTTTGCGATGGGAATCCTGCTCATCGACCGCTGGATCGAAGCCAAAGAGAAATACTGGAACGCGGTGCTGGCGTTCGCGGGCATCTGTTTCAGCGGCTTCACGCTGTGGCTGTTGCGCGGGCGCGTGGAGCAAGCCCGGCGGGATACGGGAGACCCCATTCTGCTTGGTTTTCACGATAGCGCCATCATCGACCCCCTGTTTCTTTTCTTTGCCGTGATTTTTCTCGTGGTCACGGCGCTGGTGGTTTTGCTTTCCGTGCGCTACCTGGAGGCCAAGGACGAACAGCAGGGAAAATATTATGCGCTGCTCCTCTTTGCCTGCATTGGCATGCTGCTGACAGCCTCGGGGATTGACGCCATCACTTTATTTCTCGGAGTCGAGGTGCTGGCCGTGAGCCTGTATGCTTTGACGGGCTTCTTGCGGAAGGAGAAGAGGTCGAGCGAAGCGGCGGTGAAGCACCTGCTGCTGGGTGCGCTCGGCTCCGCCATCCTGGCGTACGGGTTCTCGCTGCTCTATGGAATGTTCGGTACCACGAGCATCGGCCGCATCGGTGCCATGCTGGACTTTGGCGCGCGGCGGGGCCTGGCATTCGGCGGATTCAGCGGCTGGATCGCGACCCTGGCTTTCCTGACGATTGTCTCCGCTCTATTTCTCAAGATCGCGGCAGTGCCATTTCATCACTGGGGGCCGGATGTTTATGAAGGAGCGCCCACGCCGGTCGCGGCATTGGTGAGCGCTGCTTCGGTTGCTGCGATATTTGCGCTACTGCTGCGGCTGTTCCTTTTTGTTTTTCTGTATGCGCACGAAGCGTGGGTACACCTGATTGCGGGTGTGGCCATTGCATCGCTGGTGTGGGGGAACTTCGCGGCGGTGTTCCAGAAGAATCTGAAGCGCATGCTCGCGTATTCCGCGATGGCCCACGTTGGATATATGCTGCTTGGGTTTGTGGCGGGGAACGAGGCCGGTTTCGTCGGCGTGACGTACTACCTGCTGGCGTACGTTTTCATGACGGTTGGCGCCTTTGCAGTTGTGATTGTCATGCAGCAGAAGGGACTGGGCGGCGCTGAACTTGACGATGTCACTGGTTTGTACCAGCGCAGCCCCGCCGCAGCCGTTCTGCTCGTCATCTTCATGATGTCGCTCGCGGGAATTCCTCCCACAGCAGGGTTCCACGCAAAGTACGCCCTCTTCAAAGCGCTGATCGAGGCCAAGCATCCACTGCTTGCGGGTGTCGCCGCGGTATCCGTCCTGGCAGGGTTCTACTACTATCTCCGGGTCGCCGTGCTTGCCTGGCGCAAACGGCCCGGTGAAGGCGAAGCCCCGCGCCTGGTGATGAGCAGCGCCGAAGCCGTGGCGCTCGGCGTGGCGGTATTTGTCTCCCTCGCCGCCGGGTTGTATCCTGAGCCGTTCACGCGCTTGGCCCACTATGCCTTCGGACAATAAACCCGGTAACGACCCGTCGCAAACGCCCTCCCTGCAAAAGGCGAAAACTGTCTCCAATCAAGTGGCCCTGGCCATGGAACTGCCTTTCACTCTCGTCGGCGCACTCGCCGTGGCTGCGGCGATAGGTTATTTCCTCGACCGTTGGCTGCATACCAAGCCTATTTTCACGCTCATTCTTGGCACTCTGGGATTCTTCGCGGGCATCCGGGAAGTCGTGCGGCGCCTGCCGGCAAGCGGCGATGGACCGACAGGGAACTGAGACCTCTCCGGGCATGGTCACGGAGCGGCGCATCTCCTGGCTGACGCTGATCCTGGGAGTCGCCGCCGGTGTTGCCGCCGGTTTTCTCCGTGATCGCCTGTGGGGCGCAGGCATGGTCATCGGCGCGGTGCTGGCGTGGCTCAATTTTCGCTGGTTAAGACGCGGTCTGGATGCGCTGGTGCAGGCCTCGACGGCCCAGGCCGGGCGCAAAAAACCGCAGGTTCCGCTCTCGTCCTATTTCTTTGCCTTGTTCCGCTATGGCTTGATAGCCGCAAGCGTGTATGTTATTTTTACTTATCTGCACGTTCCCCTGCTCAGTATGGTTGTGGGATTGTGTGCTCTAGGAGCCGCGGCAATCGCGGCAAGTGTGTACGAAATCTTTCGTCCTGTGGAGTAAACTGGCCCCGGCTCGGCTTGGGCCACACCTGAGATGGAACACCACGTAAGCGGGCTGACACAGTTTGTGAACCACTACCTGGGGCAATTTGCCGTGGCATTGCTTTCCGCGCTGCACATCAACCCAGCCGATCCCCACTCGCCCATTCCGGAACATCTCGTCATGGGTTGCCTGGTCCTCGTGGTCGGCACCCTGGTTGCGCTCATCTTGCGTTCGCGGCTGTCCGTGGAACGCCCGGGCGCACTCCAGCAAGTCGCCGAATTGCTCATCACCAATCCCATGAGCTTCGGCATCAAGGACCTTCTGGAAGAAAACGCCGGCCACGAAGGCGTCGAGCATGTCGCCTGGGTCGGCTCCATTGCCGTCTTTGTCCTGATCGGCAATCTGCTCGGCATCTTCCCGTTTCTCTCGGCTCCCACTGGCGTTATTACTGTTCCGTTCGCCTGCGCCCTTCTGACCCTCATTCACTTTAACTGGGCTGGAATTCGCCATCATGGCATGCTTCGCTACATCGCCACGTTCGCAGGCTCTCCGAAAGATCTCGGTGCATGGGCCCTCGCCGTTCTGCTCTTTCCCGTTGAAGTCATCAGCACCACGGCCCGTCTTCTCTCCCTCACCGTCCGCTTGTGGGCCAACATTTTCGCCAGCGACTTGATTTACGGAATTTTCCTCAGCTTGCTGGTCGGCGGAGCCACGTTTGGCTGGTCGAAGGCACCGATGCTTGGCGTCATTTTGGCGATTTTCCCCGCGACCATCCCGGTGCTCTTCCTGGGGCTCCACATTTTAGTTTCCGTCATTCAGGCCTATGTGTTCACCGTTCTCCCGGCCGTTTACCTGGGGCTGGCGACCGCGGAAGAGCACTAGACGATATTTGCCGGGCGCTGTTTCCGGCAATTTGCTGGTCCAGTGTGAGTCCGGCTGCACGGTGTCCGGGAACCACCTCCTGGCGGCAATTCATAAGGAGGAAGTAATGAAGAAAGTTGGTTCTGTAGTGACGGCGCTCGTGGCCGTATTGCTCGTAGCGCCTGCGGCATTTGCGCAGGGCTCGCAGCAGGCAGCCAGCGGCGGAACCGGTCTGGGTGCGATTGCCGTGGGCCTTGGTATGGGGGTCGCGGCGTTCGGCTGCGGTATGGGACAGGGACGCATTGGCGCGGCTGCCTGCGAGGGTATGGCACGCAATCCGGGCGCAGCCGGCCCGATTCGTGCCGCGATGATTCTCGGCCTCGTGTTCGTGGAAACCTTGGTGCTGTTCACGCTCGCGATGATCGCTCTCAAGGTTAAGTAAAGATTAAATTGAAAACCTACCCAGAGTTTGGCCCGGAGGCGAAAGCCTCCGGGCCGTTTTATTTCTAGCAGTGAAGATCAAGAATGCGCTCGACGCGGGGTCGGTGGGAAGAGCGAATGGGAAAAGGAAGAAAAGCAATCAGTCCGCATTTCTCACGGCCGAATCGAATCGCTTCAGATGCTCCCTCACTACCAGTGTCATCCTGAGCGAAGCGAAGGATCTCATCTGATCCACACTTCGGCGGCATCGAGCGGGTGAGCCCCTGCACCAGGATCTTTCTTCGCCGTAAGAAACGCGGATTATTGGCCGAAGAGATGAGGCTGCAAGATGAAATGCAATACTTGGCTGGGGAAAAGCCCGAAGTACACCGTGCCCGCCGCCGTTAGCCCCAGGACAAGATTCACAGTCACCGGGAAGCGCGCCGGAGCAGTAGCGGCGGTCTCGGCGCTGGGATCGCGCATATACATCACCACGATAAGGCGCAGGTAGTAGTAAGCGCCGATGACGCTGTTGACGGCCATCAAAACCGCCAGCCAGATGAGATGCGAATGTACCGCGGCCTTGAAAATATAAAACTTGCCAAAGAATCCGGCGGTGACCGGCAAGCCCAGCAACGAGAGAAGAAACAGGCTGAACGCAGCAGCAACAAACGGCTGGCGTTGCGCCAGTCCGGCGTAATCATCGAGCGAGAGGTGCTTCTCGCCCGCCCCGCC
>JAYVMO010000175.1:0-6605 GCA_043758915.1 Acidobacteriota bacterium
AAGCCGCGCTCAACTGAACGACGGGTAGCAGAATGGAGATATCGTTACGAGAAGTTTAAAGAAAAGCGAGGATGCGAGGTCATTACGGAATGGCGGCGAGCAGCGCTTCCGGCGACGCGTTGTCTCCAAAGGTTTCGCTGACATGCGCGAACCGGTCGATATTGCCCGGCCCGAAGACAAAACTCCCGCCAAGCTGAAAGGGATTCTGTCCCAGCTTCACTTGGCGATGGCCGGCGGCCCGCGCCCGCTTGCGCGCTGCGGCGTTGTCGCCGCGCAGGAGATGCAGCAAGTTCGCGGAGCAAAGCTCCGCCACGCGGTAAGCCTCTCGCTTCTCGTCGATCAGCAGAGGAAACGCGATGCCCGTTTCCTCGCGAAACATTCGTGCATAATTTCGGTCGCCCAATCCGACGGCCGCCAGCGCCGCTCCTTTGTCCCGAAACGCTTGTTCGTGTGCGCGCAACTGCGCGACGTGCTCGCGGCAAAAGATTCATCCATAGTGCCGCAGAAAAACAAGCACGGCAGGCCGGTTGACCCACAACTCTCCGAGCCGCAGCTCCGTTCCAGCGGTATCCGAAAGAACGATCCCGGCAAGCTTGCTGCTGAGTGCCTCCCTCACAATTCCTCTTTCTTCACAGCGCAATTCCATGCCATCCCGTTAGCAAAGTGCCGCGACGGCCAGCATTTTTCCGCGCTTGGGAAAGCGCGTGGTCCTTCCGCCCTGAATTTCATTCCAACGAAATGCGCGCCCGCGGAACTTCCGAACCGTGAAGTGCCGAAGGCTCACGCGGCGTGCAATGCGGTGAGGGCTTTTCGCAGGCGGTCGACGACGCGCTCCTGCCCCAGCACCACCATGGTATCGAAGAGCGGCGGGGCAACGGCCTGGCCGACGATGGCCACGCGCGTGGCGTTGATGAGCAAGCCGGCTTTCACGCCGCCTGCCGCGGCGACGGCACGCGAGGCGTGGTCGCAGGCGTCGTGGTTCCATTCGGGAAGCGCGGCTAGCGCCTCCGCCAGATTCGCCAGCAGCTCCGGGACTTTGGGATCTTTCCAGAACTTTTCTTTGGCCGCGGGATCGATGGTGAAGTCGTCGGAAAAAAACGCGCGCGACCACGTTGCGAAATCCGGAAGCAGCCGGATCCGCGGACGCAGCAAATCCACCGTCCTTGAAAACCAATCGTGACCCGCGCCCGCGGCCCACTCTTCCTTCCACAGTTTGCCGCGCTTCAATTCGGCTTCCACTTCCGGAAGCAAATCCTCGATCGGCAGTTTCTGCAGATACTCCGTGTTGAACCATTCGAGCTTCGCGCGATCGAAGACGCCGTTCGCGCGGCTCACGCCTTCGAGTGAAAATTTCTCCAGTAAATCCTTCGTCCGCAGGAATTCTTCATTGCCGCCGGCGGACCATCCCAGCAGCGCCAGAAAATTCCGGAACGCTTCCGGCAAAAATCCCTCGCTGCGGTACATGTTCACGTCGGTGGCGCCGTGGCGTTTGGAAAGCCGCGATTTGTCCGCGCCGAGGATCAGCGGAACGTGCGCAAAGACCGGCGGCTCCGCTCCCAGCGCGCGGTAGAGCAGCACCTGTTTGGGGGTATTCGAAATATGGTCGGCGCCGCGAATCACGTGCGTAATTCGCATATCCATGTCATCCACGACTACACCGAGCTGGTACATGGATTGCCCAAACTCTTCGTCACCCTTGCCCGAGCGCAGCAAAACGAAATCCTCGATATCATCGTTCGAAAATTCCCGCTCTCCAAAAACCGCGTCGAAAAACTTCGTCGTGCCGCCCGTTGGCACCTTGAACCGAACGGCCGGCTTGGTCCCCGGCGTCGACGGTTTCCCGTCGCGGCAGGAGCAGCGCACCACTCTGCGCACGTGGGCGCTCTCGCTGCCCTCTTCCGCGTGGTCTCCGCCGACATATTTTTCCGCCGGGCAGTAACACAGAAACGCGCTCCCATTCGCCAGGCACTGCGTCGCCGCCTCGCGGTACAGCGCGGTGCGCTGCGACTGGTAGTAGGGGCCTTCATCCCAATCCACTCCGAGCCACTTCAGTCCATCCAAAATCCCCTGGACCAACTCCGGTTTGTTGCGCTCCGCATCGGTGTCTTCGATGCGCAGGATCATGGTGCCCTGCTGATGGCGCACAAACAGCCAGTTGAACAGGGCCGTGCGCGCTCCTCCCACGTGCAAATAGCCTGTCGGCGAAGGCGCAAAGCGCACCCGCACGCTGCCACTTATTTTGGTTGTGTCACTCATGGGTTGACGTTTTTCTCCGCCCGGATTGTATTCTTTAGTGTAGCGAACCCCCTGCGCTCCGTCCAACGCCGGCCCGAGCGCCCGAGCGCGTGCCAAAAAGCCGCATCCGCCGCGCCCCCAATCCCAGTGTTTTGAATCCGTTACCCCCTCTACTGCTACCTCTTTGGCTACCAGTACCCCGGTACGCTTGCTTCCGGAAAATGTAATAATCCATAATCGCAAGTACTTTGTTTTGTGCAGCGAGGTGACATTTCTGCCCTGGCTCGCGTTGATCCTTGCGCGTCGCCTGGGTGGGTCGTCTCGCAAGCACCATGGGTTGTGCCGCCTTCCCGCGGCGCAGCGGACCGGTCCGCCGTTCGGACGGAGAATTGATCGCGGCCTTGATTCAGCAGAGCTTCATCGGACTGGCGTTGCTTGCGGCTACCTCGCTGGTGGCCGGCTTCTTCGCGTATATCTACAGCATCAAACGCCAGAACTATCTTCTCCTGTGGACCGCAGGATGGACCCTTTTAGGGATTCACCATCTGGCCCCCGCACTGGCGCGGTGGCTGCCGGCCACTTCCCTGCAAAACGCGCTGGATGATTGGTCCTTCGCCTTGACCGGATTGTTCTTCCTTCTCGGCACGCAACTCTACGCACAGCGCAAACCCTGGATCGCTCCCGCGGCAGTGACAGCCGTCATGCTCGGACTATGGGCCGCAGCCAACGCGGTCAACCTTCTGCCCTTTTCCGTCGCTATTCCCTCAGCGCTTCTCTTTGTAGGTGTTGCGGTCATTTTTTGGCAGGAGAGCCGGCGCCAGGAAACGCTTGCCGACCGCCTCCTTGCCGTGACCTTTGCAGCTTGGGGAGGTCTCCGGCTGTCCTTTTATTTTTTAACCACCACCCCGGAAAAGCTTGGTCCGGAGATTCACCAACTTGCCGCGATCCCGGCGGCTCTTGTCGCCATGCTCATGGTCATGGCCCTGTACGAAGAAGAGAAGCGGCGCATCGAGCGCAACATGCTGGCGCTGTCGAATCTCAATCTCGCCACTTCCAGTTTTGTCGGGGGCGAAATCCAGCGCATGCTCTCGCAAGCCCTGGACCGCGTGCTGGGCGTCGTGCGCCTTCCCGTGGGCGCACTCTTCCTCCACCATGGCGATCCGCAAGGCCCGACCTCGGTGGTCGCCGTGGGCCTCAGTGATGATTTCTGCCGCGCTGCCCAGGAGGAGGGCCTGGACGATTATCTGGTTGGGCTGGTCTCACGGCTTGGCGGCCTGCTTGGCTTTCGGGATCTGCGCGACGATTCGCTCGCAGCCCTGGAGAAAGAAGAGTCCATCCGCCGTTTCCGGGAACTCGCTCTGAAGCAAGGCCTGCGCAGCGTGGTGGCGATTAGCTTGCAAGCCAAGGAACAGGCTTTCGGCGTTCTCCTCCTGGGCACGCCGGATAGCCGGCGGTTCACTTCCGCGGAACTTCGCCTGCTCCTCGCTCTCGGCCACCAGATTGGCATGGCCGTGGAGAACAGCTATTTGATCCAGCAAGCTTCAAGGCGCTCCGAAGAGCTTCACGTACTGAACGAAATCGGCCGCGCGCTCAGCTCCACTCTGAACAAAGAGGACCTGCTCTGTAAAATCTGGGAAGAGCTCCGGCGTCTGTTTGACGTTGAAAATTTTTATATCGGCGCGCTCGACCCCGTGCGCGATGAGATGTTCTTCGATCTCGAGATCATCGACGGCGTGCGCATGCCCAAGCGCGCCCGCCCAGCCGGCAATCACCTCACCGAGTATGTGATTCGCACGCGCCAGCCGGTGCTGATTCGCGACAATTTTGCGGCCGAGGTTAAAAAACTGGGCGTCGAGCCCATCCGAACTCACGGGTGTTTCTGCTGCGTGCCGCTGGTGGCCTACGATCACGCCATCGGAGCCATGTGCGTTTTTTCCGATCACGAGCGCGTTTTCGACGAAGGACATCTCGAACTGATGCGCGTGCTGGCCAGCGAAGCCAGCATCGCCATTGAAAACGCGCGCCTGTTTCACGAGGAGCGCACCAAGGCCCGCCACCTTACTTTGCTGAACATCATTTCGCGCAACGCCATTGCCACGCTCAATCCCGACGAGATGCTCGCGAAGATTACCGAGCAGCTGGAGTCCGGCTTGACTTACGACCACATCGGCATCGGCGTTCTCGATTACGCGACGCGCGAAATCGTGATTCAAGCGGAAGCCGGCAAGCGCCGCGGCGCTCTCGGCCAGCGCATCCCGCTGGGCGGCGGCTTGATCGGCCACGTCGCGCGCAACGGCCACCTGGGTGTCTATCGCGGCGCAAATCTTGCCGACAGCGCGCTGAAACCGCTATTGGCGGACAGCGTCGCAGCCATCGCGCTCCCGGTTTTCTATGCCGAACAGCTCCACGGCATCCTGTACATCGAATCCTCCGAGCCCGCGGAGTTTTCCGAGGAAGAAATTCTTCTACTGCGCACGCTCGCCGACCTCATCGCAGGCGCTCTGCATAACGCGCTCTCGTTCCAGAAGGCCCAGGAGCAGGCCATCACCGACGGCCTAACGGGCGTCAAGACGCACCGTTATTTCATGGAAGCTCTTTCCGCGGAATGGAAGCGTTCCACACGCGCGGGCCGCGCCTTCGCGCTGGTGCTGATGGACCTCGACCGCTTCAAATTCGTCAACGATTTCTATGGCCACCTCGAAGGCGACCTCGTTTTGCAGCGCGTTGGCCACATTCTGGAGACCAATTGCCGCCGTTCCGACGTTGTGGCACGTTATGGCGGCGACGAATTCGTGATTCTCATGCCGGAAACCAGCATGGAGCACGCACGTCAACTGGCCAACAAACTCCGCGGATGGGTCTCCGCCGATCCCCTGCTCCGCGAGAAAAATATCAGCGCCAGTTTCGGCATCGCCTGTTACCCGCTGCACGGCTCATCGCCGCAGGAGCTGATCCAGGTTGCCGACGCGTCCATGTACTTGTCGAAGCATCAGGGCGGCAACGCCGTTTCCACCGCTGATCACTTCGATCCCAACGAAGCAAAGAAGTGGAAGAGGGACGTCCTGGAAGCCTATCTGGGCGTCACGTTGAAACGGCTGTTCGCCACCGGCCCGGAAGCATTCGAGGAAATTTACGCGCGGCTTAAACAGTTCACCGAATCGTTGGCCGCCACGGAAACCACCAACGGGAATACCTCCTCTGCCCCCGGGCATGGGCAAGGTCCGCAGTCGCTGCCGCAGGCCGTTCTGGACACTGTTACTTCGCTGGCTTTTGCCATCGACGCCAAGGATCACTACACCCAGGGCCACTCGAAAAAAGTTTCCGCCTACGCCGCGCTGATCGCCGAAGCCATGGAAATGTCCGACGCCGAAGTCGAAGAGATTCGCCTGAGCGGCGTGCTGCACGACATCGGCAAGGTGGCCATTCCCGAAAATATCTTGAATAAGAGCGGGCCGCTTAATCCCGAAGAGTGGGAGACCATGAAGTCGCACGTGATTTTTGGCGCGAAAATTCTCGATCCGCTCACGCCGCTCGCGCGCATCCGCGAAATGGTCCTGCACCACCACGAATTTTTCGATGGCTCAGGTTATCCGAGCGCCCTCGCCGGTGAAAAGATTCCGCTCGGCGCGCGCATCATCGCCGTTGCCGACGCCTACGACACCATCACCAGCGATCGCACTTACAAAAAGGGACGCACCTCCGCCGAAGCCCTCGCCGAACTCGAACGCTGCGCCAACGCGCAGTTTGACGGCGCCATCGTGGCCCTCTTCGTCCGCACCATGCGCCAGCTCCCCAACCCCATCATTGAAGTGGCCACCACCTCCGGTTCGCCTCGCACCAATTGACCCCTCGCAACCGAGCGCGCGTCATGCGCAGGAAATTTCCAGCAAGCGCGGTCATAAACTGCGGCCGGTGTATTTCACTCCCGAGGCTAGCGGAACTACAGTGTGCATCTCTAAGCGCCCGGCAGCGGACACTAGCCTGACCTGGCATCTTGGCGCCCTGGCGTTCCATTTCTTGCATTTTGAGGAATCTCCGATAGGCAAGGATTCTCGCGCACTAATCGGGGTGATTGGCCAGCGCACTTGAGTCTACGAAGTGATGCAAGGCAAGCGCCCGCTCTCCCTCAACATGATCCGCGATCTCCACGAGAAGTTAGGCATCCCCGCAAACATCCTCGTTCAGCCGGTGCGCAAACAGAGAAAAACGGTGGAGCGTCGCACTCCGCGCAATCTTGGAAGGATTAAATTAAAGAAATCTGCGTGATCGGACTCCGTCCCGTTCAGCTTTTTCCCAGAGGGACTGACCGGTATTTCTGGCTGAAAATTTCGGGATGGACGGGCTTCGAGGAGGTGGAAATGTTGATCGTG
>JAYVMO010000176.1:0-2896 GCA_043758915.1 Acidobacteriota bacterium
GGAATGTCGTAGTTCTTGAACCACGCGACTTTTCCGGATTTATTCACGATGGCGATGGCCCGGCCGGTGATGCCTTTGTCGGCGAGGTACACGCCGTACTTCTCGCTCATCGCGCCTTTGGGATGAAAATCCGCGAGCAGCGAATACTTGATGCCCATTTTTTCCGCGTACGCTTTATGCGACCACACGCTGTCCACACTCACGCCCAGCACTTCGGCATCGAGCGTTTCGAAGGCGCGCATTTCGTTCACGAGACATGCGTGCTCGTTGGTGCATGTCGGACTCCAGTCGAGCGGATACCACACCAGCACGACGTTTTTCTTCCCCGTAAAATCGGAGAGCTTCACTTCTTTCTTATCCTGATTTGGCAGCGTAAATTCCGGCGCGGCTTGTCCCACGGCGATGCTCATGTTGATTCCTCCTGTCGTTTGCAGTGCCCGACAAGTATCTTACCTAATCTGCGGCCCCCGCGACAAACGATTGGCGGCCAGCGCAGCCTAGCGGAGCCACCGCGTTCGCCGCGTCCATCTCGTCCCCGGCTTCGCGCGGCGTCCACGCGTTTCCTTCTTTTCTTCCCGATGGCGCGGAAGTACACTCAGCGCCGGGAGAATTCGATGAGCGCCGAAGCCGCTCGGAGAGCACCGTCGGCTGCTTCGCAGCAGCTCAAGGCGCCGAACGCTTCGCGGCCGCTGAATGCCATGATGCCCTTGCACGAACTTGTAGAGAAATACCGTTCTCTCGCCGGCGGATTCGGCCGACCTGTTGCGTTGTCGTCGTTTTCGCTTTCGCCTGCAGAAACCGAGCAACTCTTTTCCGGCTATGACGAGGACTACCACATCAGCCGTTTTTTCCATTTCTCCGAAGAAGAAGGCACGAGATTTTCGATCAACAGCATCGCCGCCACGCACGTTGCTCTCGACCCAGAGATCGAGACCATCCTGTAGAGGTGGCTGACTTTGGGAAATCCGCGCAAATGGCACTCGCCGATTCCTGAGCGAGGCCAAACTCTTAGAGAGATTTGCGGCGGCAGGTTGACGTTGGAAAGAGAGCAGCGACACCGATGGCTCACGTATGCCAGCCTGCGCGTGGAGCTTGTGACCGCTTGGTTTTGGCGTTGCCGAAGCCGGGCTAGGCGCAGACGGCGCGGTGGAAGCGGCGGGCTAATTTTTCGTGTTCTTCGCGGAGGGGGCGGGGGAGACGGTCGCCAAATTTTGCGAAGAATTCCTCGGTGTCGGCGATTTCCGTGTCCCAATCCGCGGGATGGATTTGCAGCAACTGTTGCAGAGCATCGGCGGAGAGGTTCAAGCCGTCGAGGGTGAGAGCGTTTTTCGCGGGGACGTAGCCGATGGGAGTTTCCTCGGCTGCGCCGCGACCTTCGACGCGTTCGAGAATCCACTTGAGCACGCGGACGTTTTCGCCGTAGCCGGGCCAGAGGAATTTGCCGTCGGCGCCTTTGCGGAACCAATTGACATGGAAAATTTTGGGAGCATGGGGGATTTTCTTACCCATCTCGAGCCAGTGGCCGAAATAGTCGGCCATGTTGTAGCCGCAGAAGGGCAGCATAGCCATGGGATCGCGGCGGGTGATGCCCACGTCGCCGGTGGCGGCGGCGGTGGTCTCCGAGGCCATGGTGGCGCCGACATAGACGCCGTGCTGCCAATCGAAGGATTCGTAGACCAGAGGCGCGGTGCGGGCGCGGCGTCCGCCAAAAATAAAGGCGGAGATGGGCACGCCTTCGGGAGCTTCCCACTGGGGCGAAATGCTGGGCGACTGCTGCGCGGCCACCGTGTAGCGAGCGTTCGGATGCGCCGCGGGACCTTTCGAGGTGTTCCAGGCTTCGCCCTTCCAGTTGGTCAATCCGGCCGGGGCGTCGCTGCCGATGCCTTCCCACCAGGGTTCGCGGTTGGTGGTCATGGCGACGTTGGTGAAGATCGTGTTCTTGGTTAGTGCGTCCATTACGTTGGGGTTGGTCTTCATGCCCGTACCAGGGGCGACGCCGAAAAATCCGGCTTCGGGATTGATGGCGTGGAGATAGCCGTCGCTGCCGATCTTCATCCAGGCAATATCGTCGCCGACGGTCCACACGCGATAGCCCTGGTTTTCGAGGGCGGAGACCATCATGGCCAGGTTGGTTTTGCCACAGGCGCTGGGAAACGCCGCGCCCATGTAGGTTACTTTGCCGCCGGGGGATTCCAGGCCGAGGATGAGCATGTGTTCGGCCATCCAGCCTTGTTCGCGGGCCATGACGCTGGCGATGCGCAGCGCGAAACATTTTTTGCCGAGGAGCGCGTTGCCGCCGTAGCCGGAGCCGACACTCCAGATTAGTTTTTCCTCGGGGAAGTGCACGATGTAGCGGCGCAGGGGGTCCTGGTCGCCGAGGGAATGCAGGCCGGGGACGAACTCACTGGAGGAGCCGAGGCGCTCCATGGCGACTTTGCCCATGCGCGACATGATGCGCATGCTGGCGACGACGTAAGGGCTGTCGGTGGCCTCCACGCCGACTTTGCTGAGTGGCGAATTTGCCGGCCCCATGATGTAGGGCACGACGTACATGGTGCGGCCGCGCATGGCGCCATCAAAAAGGGCGCCGACTTTGTGCTTGGCGCCTTCCGGGGACATCCAATTGTTGGTGGGGCCGACATCGTCTTTTTCGGGGGTGGAGATGAAGGTGAGGTGTTCGGTGCGGGCGACATCGTTGGGGCTGCTGCGATGGAGGTGACAGTTGGGATAGGTGGATTCGTTGAGCTGGAAGGAATCGCCGGCGCGGAGCATCTGTTCGGCCATGCGCTGGTATTCGGCTTCCGAGCCGTCGCAATAGACGACGCGGTCGGGCTTGGTGAGCCTTGCTGCTTCGTCAACCCAGCTTTCCAGTGGAGTTGCCACGCTGTTCCCCCTG
>JAYVMO010000177.1:0-5886 GCA_043758915.1 Acidobacteriota bacterium
TCCCGGATGATTCTTCGGGATGCGTTTTTGCATCCCGGTCGCCCTTACCGGGACACCGAAGGTGCGTGCGGAGATTCTTCTCCGATGTTTTTCGGTTTAACTATCAATTTTCAACTATCAACCGCCGTCTTCCGCTCTCTTTCCGTTCCCCTGCCCGCTATCCTCCAATCCTTCTCCCCCTTTCTTTTCTTGCACTTACGAATTGCCCAATTTGCAACTTCTTTGTTTTCACATTCATGCAAACTGCCCGGGGGTGTACCCCCAGCCAAACTCCGCTCTTCGCTGTCACCGCTTGCGCTCTTAGTACTTCCGTACTACGATCTCCTTGGAACGCCCTATCTTTTGTCTAGGTACGTTTCCTCTATAGGTTTTTTTGTCGCTCGCGGCTTACACTCTCTATTACACCGGCAGTTCCGGAAGAAAGGTTTAGCTAGCTATGGCGACTCAGCAGGATACAATGACCAACATTTCCACCATCGGAGGGGCTGCGGCAGGCAAGCCTTCTACCGAGCGCCGCAGCACCCGCCGCTGCAAGATCACCCAGCTCATGCGCATTCGTCCTTCCGACCCCGAGAAGGAACATTTCGATGATATGCGTGGAAGCCTCAGTGTTTCGCGCGCGGGCGTCTATTTCCAGACCAGCGAAACCGGCTACGAAATTGGCATGCGCCTCTTCGTCACCATGCCCTATTCGCGGGACTCATCGACCTTGAGCCGCGAATATCTCGCCGAGGTTGTCCGCAAGGACGAACTTCCCACCGGCATGAACGGCATCGGCATCAAGATCCTTATGGAGATGGGCCTGCAAGAAACAGCCTATTCTTTCGGCGCTCCCATCCGCAGGTAAGGCCGCTCCCGGCTCCGCCGGATTCAAGTCATCGAAAACACGAAGGGGCGTCCCGATAAATCGGGACGCCCCTTCCTGCGTTTGGGGGGTGGAGAAAAACCAAGCTCTACATCTGTCCGAGCACGGACATCGCGCGGTGCCGCAGTATTCCCAGTTGCCGGTTGAGCGGGTGCCTCCGCCCCAGAAATTTAAGCACCGGTGCCCGCCTCTCGGCCAGGCGGTTCATGGCAATGGTCAGCCGCACGTCGCGGCGCGCAAATTTCAGTCCGGACTGCAGCGCCTCCACGGCGTCTTCTCGCCGTCCAGCCGTCGCGTAAACTTCGGCCAGGTTCAGATACAGTTGCGCCTGGTTGCGCTTCATGCGCACCGCGGAGTCGCACAAATTCTCCGCTTCGCCCCATTTCTTCTCGGAGCGCGCCAGCACCACCCCCAAGTAAGACATGTAGTAGGGATTGTTCTTATCCAGCTCTACGGCGCGCCGCATGTGCGGCAGAGCTTTCGTGGCGTAGTTGTCGCGCAGCAGAGTCAGCCCGGTCTTGAATTCACGGAAGGCTTCGGTATCCATCATCGGTTCACCTCGTCGACCGCCATGCGGTCGCCAGTCAAAAAGACCGCTTTGCGGTCGCCAGTCAAAAAGATCGCCATGGAAGAAAACTCTCCGCGACCGTGTGGGAGATCGCAGCAATCATCATGGCGATGAATAAGGCGTCGAAAAGCGGCATTGCGAGTGGGGTTTGCATCCAAGTCCTGTACGAACTTAGTCGCTCTATTTGAGGGAATCTACTGACCCGTGGGACAGTCTTGGGCCAGCGGTCCTGAGGTAGTAGGCGATGCTCAGGGAATTACGCGTTTCAACGCCAGTGTCACGCTCCCAGGCACCTTGAGGAGCGGGCCGCAACCGCGTTCACTTCGTCTTCACGCACTTTTCGCGCGCCGCTTCCATCCCCGCTGCCATTCCTTCCAATCTTCCAGCGTGACCTTGCACATAGCCTTGGCGGCCTTATGCAGCCACTTTCCGCGCCGCTTGCCGAGATCTCGCTGCAACCCCGGAATGGCCTTTGTGCTTCCCAGATGGATGTTGGCCGTCTCCCACCCCATGGAATAGAGCAGCTTGGCTTCGTCGTGCTCCGCGGGCAGGGAAGCCAGTTCGATGTGGCAGCAGTCTGGCGCCTCAAGAATATTCGGTAGTTTTTTCTTTTCGCTGACGGCTCTTGCCATGTTCACCCGCTGTTGCGCAATCTGTTCTATGCCCGCGCGCGTTCCGTTTGACCCGCTCTTCCTTGGACCCGCGCCTCATAGATCGGAAATCGTCCCGCCAGTTCCGCGACCTGCTTGCGAACGGCCTGCTCCGCAGCAATGTCGCCGATGTGCTCCAGCACGTCCGCGATCCATCCGCCGATCTTCTCCATCTCCGCTTCACGCATCCCGCGCGTGGTCACCGAAGGGCTTCCCAGCCGGATTCCTCCGCCCTTCATCGGCGGCAGCGGATCGAACGGAATCGAATTCTTATTCACCGTGATGCCCGCGCGGTCCAGCGCCTTCTCCGCGTCCGTCCCGGTAATTCCGCGCGAATGCACTTCGATCAGGAATAGATGATTGTCCGTCCCGCCGGTGACGATGCGGAACCCGCGCTTGGCAATGGCATTCGCCAGCGCCTTAGCGTTGGCCACCACCTGCTTCTGATACTCCTGGAACGACGGCTCCATCGCTTCCTTCAAGCACACTGCTTTCGCCGCTATCGTGTGTATCAGCGGCCCGCCTTGCGTTCCCGGAAACGTCAGCTTATCCAGTTCCTTCGCGAACGCCGCTTTGCACAGCACCAGCCCGCCGCGCGGCCCGCGCAACGTCTTATGCGTCGTCGTCGAAACGATGTCCGCGTGCGGCACCGGGCTTGGATGCACCCCCGCCGCCACCAGCCCCGCGATGTGCGCCATATCCACAAAAAACAGCGCCCCCACGGCCTTCGCCGCCCGCGCGACCCGCTCAAAATCAATGATCCGCGAATACGCGCTCGCTCCCGCCACGATCATCTTCGGCTTGTGTTCGTGCGCCAGCTTTTCAATCTCTTCGTAATCGATCCGCTCATCTTCCTTCTTCACTCCATACGCCACGAACTTGTACATTCGCCCAGAAAAATTCAGCGGGTGCCCGTGCGTCAAATGTCCGCCATGCGACAAGTTCATGCCCAGCACCGTATCTCCCGGCTGCAGCGTCGACATGTACACCGCCACGTTCGCCGAAGTCCCCGAATGCGCCTGCACGTTGGCGTGCTCCGCGCCAAACAATTCCTTCGCCCGGTCAATCGCCAGTTGTTCCACCTTGTCCGTGACTTCGCACCCGCCGTAATACCGCTTTCCCGGATATCCCTCCGCATACTTGTTCGTGAAGATCGACCCCATGGCCTCCAGCACCGCCTCGGACACCAGGTTCTCCGACGGAATCAGTTCCAGCCCCGTCGCTTGGCGTTGCGCTTCGTCCCGCAGCAATTCCGCAATCCGCGCATCCACCGCTTCCAGCGGCCGGTTCATCCGCTCGTTCGATTCCGTCGTCTGTGTCATCTTTTATTCCTCGGTTTTGCGTGTGCTGGATGTGGCGCTGATCCATCTTAACCCGCGGGCCAACCAGCCGTTAACTCGCATTTCTCACGGCAGAATCGAATTGCTTCAAAGGCTCCTTTGCAGCAACTGTCATCCTGAGCGAAGCGACCGAAGGTTCCGGCCTTGCCGGAAAGGATCTCAACTGGTCTACACTTCGGGAGCATTGAGCGAGCGAGATCCTTCGGATTCGCGTTCGTCGAATCCTCGGGATGACAGCCCATTCTCGCAAGTGCCGAACTTCCGCTGGCGAACGTGGTGAGAAATCCGGGCTAAACCCGCGTGGCGTCCCGCCAGCCCACTGCTGTGCTAACTCTTGTTCTTTTCTTCCGCTTCCAGCGCCGCAATCTTTTCCACCCGCTGCTGGTGTCTTCCGCCTGCGAATGCCGTATTCAAAAATGTCTGCACCAGCTCCACCGCCACTGCGTCGCTCACCACGCGTCCGCCCAGCGCCAGCACGTTCGCGTCATTGTGTTCCCGCGCCAGCTTCGCGGTCATCACGTCGTGCGCCAGCGCCGCGCGAATCCCCGGCACCTTGTTTGCCGCGATCGATATCCCGATCCCCGTTCCGCACACCACGATCCCCAGATCGTTCTTCTTCGCCACCACGCGCTCCCCCACCGCCTTCGCAAAGTCCGGGTAGTCCACGCTCGTTTCCGCCGACCCCGTCCCCTGGTCGTCCACCGCGTATCCCGCCGTCTCCAGATATTTCTTGATGCTTTCTTTCACGGCGTAGCCCGCGTGGTCCGATCCCAGCGCAATTCTTTGTTTTGTCGTTGTATTGGTCATAATCTTCTCTCATCCCATCCAGCGTAAGCCCCCACGGTTATACAGCAACCCACGTCCGTTGAAAATCGCGAGCCACTCGTCCCGCTCGCGCCATCATCACAAAGCCCAGTTCTGCACTCGCAATCCCCGCACGCGCCGGAACTCCCGTTCATTATTTGTAATCAGCGTCAGGTTCGCGGCTTTCGCATGTGCTGCGATCCACAGATCGTTATTGCCGATCATCATGCCCCCGCGTTCCAACTCGGCCCGTATCGTCCCATACGTTTCCGCCGCCGTTTCCGGCAACCCCAGCACCGGCAAAAATTGGGCAAGTTCCCGCAACTGCTCCAGGGCAGCACTTCGCTGCTGGCTCTTCTCCGTGCCATACATCAGCTCGCCGTACGTGATCACCGAGAGCGTCGCTTCCCCCTGCCGCAGTGCCCGGAATCGCCTCAATACCTCTTCCGGTTTCTTCCGCCGGATGTAGATGCAGATGTTGGTGTCCAGCAGAAACCGCGGCTCCATCACAGCCCCTTGCGCTTTTGCGGTTTGTCTTTTTTCCGCTCCCGCAGCGTCAAGTCCTCCGGCAACGCCGCCAGCAACTCGAACGCCCGCACCATCGTCCCGCTCTTTTCCCGCAGCACGATCTCATCGCCCCGCCGTGAAATCTCCACTTCCTTGCTCTTTAGCCGGAACTGCTTCGGCAGCCGCACCGCCTGGCTGTTCCCCGACTTGAATACCTTCGCTGTCGCCATCGCCTTCCTCCTAATGTATATACGTCCAGTATACACAAATCGGCGGAAGAGATCACGCCGAGCGCAAAGCGCAGGGTCGCGGACGGACACCCAAGATGCTCGATTGCCTCCTGCAGGGTGCCGAATTCTAGAGAATCAAGGTGTATTGCGCTGCGCCGCCGTGCGGTCGTTGTCTGCGGAACGTGGCCCTGGACTGCCTAATGCTTCATGCCAGAACATCATCCAACTGGTGAATCCGCCGCACATGAATCTGCTTCTCGCGCTTGCGGGTTTGCGCAATGTCGTAGGACGCCTGCATCCGCATGAGCGTGTCCATCTTCACTCCAAACGCCTTTTCAATGCGCAGCGCCATGTCCCCGGAAAGGTCGGCCTTGCCATTAAGCAAGCTGGACAATGCCGGCCGGGAAACGTGAAGCGCCACGGCCGCGGCCGTCACCGACAGGCCTGCGGGGGCGATAATCTCCGTCCGGATGAAATCTCCCGGATGCGGCGGGTTCTTCATAGGCATGATGTTTGCTCCCTTCGTCCTAATGATAGTCTTTACAGTTCGCCTCCGTCCCATCGTCATCCCCATCGCGGCCCCCCATTGTCATCCCGAGCGGAGGGAGGGATCTGCTTTTTCCCTCCCCGATTTTCGCTTTTCTAGTTTCTCTTTCAATCCCGCCACCCGTCCCACATGCACCGGCCATTTCCACCCCGGCTCATACGTCGCCCGCCCAATCGCCAATCCCCCCAGCCGCACCACCTCAAATCTCCCCCTTCTCAAACACCCGCACCTCGTCCGCCTCCTCAAACCTCTTCAGTATCACCTCCAGCATCGCTTCCTCCTTTCAATTCCTGATTTCCAGTTGCACTCTCTAGTACTTACTTTCATAAATAAGAGTACTTTGACTTGGGTGCTGAAGGGAAGACCGCTGTTTTC
>JAYVMO010000178.1:0-30716 GCA_043758915.1 Acidobacteriota bacterium
CGGCAGTAGGACACGAAGAACTGCAGCAGGGCCGCGAGGGAGAGAACGAGGATGAGTGCGGCCATCATTGGGACACCGCGGCGAGCCGTGCGGGAACCAGTCGCGCATCCTCAAGCAACCGCCAGAAGGCGTAGGCCCAGGCCAGCGGCAGTAGACAAGCAAGCACGGGAGGCAGATAGTTCCAGACGATGTGCAAGCTGGGATAAAGATTGCGGAGAGCGTAGTTCGCGGCGAAGGCGCTGAAATAGACACCCAAAGAGAGGACAAGCTGGATCAAGCGCGTTCGCGTCTCTCTAAGTTTCAAAATGGCAGCCCAAAGGACATACGTGAGGACTAGGCCAACGAAATAGAGATTTTGGGACAGCTCAACGACGAAGCGGGTAACGAGCTTGGAAGTGGATTGCTGGACGACGGCGTAAGAGAAAAGGGCCGTCCCGGCGAGGAGCAATAAGGCACCCATTCTTACGTAACCCTCCGCTTTTATCTCGCTTAAGACGTGGGCGTATAAACTACTCAAGGCAAAATAAAGGAAGATGGTCAGGACAGCATCGGAATAATAGTAGAAATAAACGTATTCCGAGGAGGACAACCCAAACTGGGAAAGGATCTTGTAACGTCCAAGGCTGACCACGACAGAAGCAGCCATGTAAATGTTTAAGAGAAGATAACGGCGGAAAGCGTGCTTCTTCAGCGCGCACACCACAACGCCCGCCTCACACAGAGTGCAGACTAGCCAAAGTACGTATTCGAGTGGACCAGGCACGTCTTCACCCTTCTACGCCCTGTTCCACACCGCAGGTCAATTACGCTTGCGCCTGCGGTATTCGTGTGTTTACTACCAGGGCGTATCTGGCACCGGTGCGCCACCGTTTGCCATCATTACGGAGCCGTCGCCGTGCGCCGTAACAATGGTTTTCAAGCCCATAGCCCCTACCAAAATGAGCATGGCAAGGAGTACAACCGCGAGTTTCCTGGACATTGTGCCTCCGGGGTATAAACTACCCCGTCGACACTCTAGCTATAAATACACCAATGTCAAGTAGCCCGCACTACAGACTCGTTTCGTATCGGTACACACTTACCCACCCAGTATTTTCGTTAGACTTTCGCCTACAGATACCGGGCCGTAAGTTCACTGCGCGAGTAGGATGGGGTTTGGGGTTGTTAGGGTCAACGGTACGTAAGTACTATGCGCATTGGGACTCTCGGTCACTCGATATGCGCAGGGCCGGGAGGCTTCTGATCCGTGTGCTCGCTAGGGGTTTACTTTTTAGCCGTAGCCCCGGGCCTTGGGGGATACTTGACACCTTCGCGGGCGACTCCGTAGCATAAAGAATGGCCTCAAGCCGGCGTAGCTCAGTGGAAGAGCGAGGGTCTCATAATCCCTAGGCCGTGGGTTCGATTCCCCCCGCCGGCACCAACGAATTAATCCCTGCCAAGCATTGTGTTTTGGTTGAGAGAAGTGATATTCGTTCGGCTCCATTGGCTTGCGGGTCCGAGGGGGGCGGAGCGGGCTGCTGTGACTCCGGCCACTGCGCCAGACCGGGAGAAACGGCGACCCACAGCCCGATCAGAAGAGAAATGGAGACACGGCGTTGGATCCCATTCTGTCTCCTCATAATAATATTTGATTGTCTCCCGACAGGCGTACGTTCCGGCAACAAAAGGGGTCACACAGTTTCCAGAATTTTAGGCTCCCATTCAGATGCGCCGAAGGAACGGATGGGTTCAGGTGCAGGCAGTCTGCCCCGCGAAGTTCACTTCCTGATGAGGGACAAGCAGGGAAAAGGCGAAAGATGCGGTTGGGCATTCAGAAGATACTCTCCCCTGCCTGCGTAGTTGCGCTCAGCTCTTTTTCTTGTCGATTTTGAGGTTTAGAACCATTTCCCTGCGGCTGTCGAAGCTGGAGACCTGGCGCGTGGGGGATTTGGCTCCATCTTTTTCCGCATGGACTTCATAGTCTACATTGGGGTCCAGCCCGCTGAAACGATAGTTCCCGGCTTCGTCGGTGATGTAACTTCGCACCGTATTGGTGCGCGTGTTTTTCAGGAAAACAACGCTTGCGGGAATCGGCGTCTCCGATTTATCCATGACCACGCCGCGAACCGTCCGCAATTGCGCTTCGCGCTTGGCATCCTGCGCCAACGCCAACGCCGCGAATAGGCATAGTGCTACTGCCCCAATTACCATGCGATGCCGTGCGTTCATTTCTTTCCTCCCGCCACAGGTTCCATGCGGAACACTATGCGCTCTTCATTGCCGCCGCTTTTGGCATCCACCATCCGCGTCTGGTCCGCAAAGCCCTTGGCATGCACTACCACCTCATATTCGTACCCTTGCGGCACGCGCGCCGCAAAATCTCCCCGCGAACCCGTTGTGCTCTCCCACCGAAATTTCTTCTCCCCGCTGCGCCGAATGCGGAGCTGGACCCCTGAAAACGAGAGTGCTTTCTCGTTGAACACTGTCCCCTGGATCAGGAAATCGTTGGCGTGACTGTATTTCTGTTTTCCCGGCTTTGCAGGAGCTTCCGTGGGCGCCGGAGAAGCTGTTGAAGCGGCCGGCGCCGGCGCTGGCGGCTGCTGTGCCCAAATAGACGAAGCAAGAAGTAGACCAAGAATGGCCGCCGTGCCGAGCAACGCCATCTTCCACAGGGTATGCATCTTGCGCTCCTCCTTCTTTAGATGGCGCGGCACCCGCGTGGGGATGCCGGGAGGTCGGGGTCTCCCCGTTACTCCTCATCTTCTTCTTCATCCTCCTCATCTTCTTCTTCATCTTCCTTCAAAAGGTCTCCGTTCTCGCCGCCCTTGCCTTTGTCCTCCTCGTCATCGTCATCATCATCCTCATCATCTGAAATGAGGTTGAGGTGCACGGGATGCGTCTGTGAGACCTCGAGTTCCGCCTCGCACTCGGCACAGCTCAAAATCTCGCCTTCTTCAACTTCATCTTCATCGACATCGATTTCCGTGGAACATTTAGGGCAGCGGATCACGGCTCCATCCTCCGTTACGTGGTTCGCAAGGCGGGCGTCGCAAACGTCGCGACTGCCTTCGTGCAGCGTATTATATACCGCGGTATACGAAGTCAACTCCCGTGCGCGCTCCGGCTGTTTCGGAGGTAACCTCGCACTGTTCCATGTGGAGACCATGTCCTCTTCCCGCGAATACCCTGAACGGCCCATTGTAGGTGTTGGGGGCGTAATCATTGAGGATGGCCGCACGCTGCTGATCCGCCGCGGCAGCGAACCACTGCGCGGTCAGTGGTCTATTCCCGGCGGCACGCTGGAGCTTGGCGAAACACTGGAGAACGGCGTGGCGCGCGAACTGCTCGAAGAAACTGGCTTGCAAGTGCGCGCGCTCAAGTTAATCGAAGTCTTCGACCGCATCTTCAACGCGAATGGCGCGATGGCCACGAAACCCGAGCCGAAGCCAAAGTACCACTTCGTGATAGCCGATTATCTCTGCGAGCGCATCGGCGGTGAACCGCGCGCGGGCAGCGACGTAACCGAAGTGATCTTTGCGCGGGAAGAGGAACTTCCACGGTTTCATTTAACGGAAACGGCCATGCGCATTCTGCGGAAGGCCTTTGCAATGGACCGCGCCCGCCGCCTGCCGCGCTGAAATTCACGCCCGTCGCCTGGGGCAAAGTGCGGCGTGAGCCCTGACATTGTTATTTTCCTGATTTCTGCCGGAGCTAGCCGGCCATGGCGTCCGGCAACGCGCCCCGCGTGCGCTCGCGTCTGCCGAATTCTTCTACCGCGGACTCGAGATCCTCAGCAGTGAAGTCCGGCCAGCGCTTCGGCAGAAAAACCAACTCGGCGAAGGCGCATTCCCAGAGCAGAAAATCGGAAAGCCGCTGCTCTCCGCCCGTACGGATGAGCAGATCAACTTCCATTGAGCCGCCGCGGTGGACTTCGGCAAGTACGCTGCTGAACGATTCGGGCGAGAGTTCCGTGGCTTTGTAGAAGCGGGAGGCTGCGTTAAAAATGGCTTCGCGCGCGGAGTAATCGATGGCCAGCCGCAGATGCAGTCGCTTGCCGCGCGCGGTGGCCGCTTCGGAATCGGCGATGGCCTCGCGCAGCGTTGCAGGCAAACGGTCGCGGCGGCCGATGACGCTGAGGCGGATACTTTCTTCGATGCAGTGCGAGGTCTCGGCGAGCAAATATTCGTGCAGGATGCGCAGGATCGCGGCGACTTCCGCCGCCGGACGCTTCCAGTTGGCGGAGGAGAGCGCGAAAAATGTGAGTGTGTGAATGCCGAGCCAGGGCGCGGCTTCGATCGCGCGTCGCACTGCCTCAGCGCCGGCGCGGTGCCCGGCGGAGCGCGGAAGGCCGCGCGATGTGGCCCAGCGGCCGTTGCCGTCGGAGATGATGGCCACGTGCAGGCCGGGGAGTTGCTGCACGGCCTTCGTGCAAGGGATTTGCTGAAGAACCGTTTGCTGCATGGTCATGCTCATTCTCCGCCGCGGAGGAAGCAATATAAACTACTCTATATCGTAAAGTGAAGGCGCAAAAAAATTTCCCGCTCAGCCTTCGCGCGTCGCCCGAATCAGCGCTTCCATGTGGTTCAGATAGCGCTCCAGGGCCCGCCGCCCTCCCGCCGCCAGGCGGTATTCCGTCTTCGGCAAACGCCCGTCGAACGATTTCGTACACACGATGTAGTCCGCCTCTTCCAGTTTTCGCGCGTGCACGCTCAGATTGCCGTCCGTGGTCTTCAGCAGCGCTTTCAGTTCGTTGAACGTAAGCGAACGATTGACCGCCAGCGCGCTGACAATTCCCAGCCGGATGCGCTCGTGAATGAGGCGGTCCAGATCGGCAGGCACCGCTTCGCGGGAGGGGTTGCGAACCGCGGCCAGCGGCGCTTCACGCTCGCGCGTGCGCTGGATTCGTTCTTGGCGGGCTATGGACGATTTGGCCATGCGCTTCCTCGTTATCCTCCGTGGTGGCGCGCGATCCACGCGCCAAAACCGATCTGCAATGCGCCGAATCCCGCACCCATCAGCGCGTCTCCCCAGGTGCTCGGTGCAAAAAGTGCCGCGGCCCCCAAGCCCATCAGGCAGAGACCCATCACCGGCACAACGCGCACGGAAAACGCCCCGCCGGTGACAATCGCCGTCCCGTAAAGAAGCAGCCAGACTGCCGGGAGCAGTGCGAAAGTTCCATTAAGGAACAGGGCAAAGGTCAGCAACCCGCCGACAATGATGGGTGGTGCGAAACTAAAAAGGAATTTTCTGCCGGGACCGGAGAAAAGCCGCGAATTGGCCCGATGCGCTTTGGTGGCAGCCGCCGATGCGGCGATGGCTACGGCAACGAAAGCTTCGATGAGCCAGACCGCGAACCATGCACGAGGCGAACTCTGCCGCGCAGCCAGGAATGCCGCGGCCAAAGCGGTGATGCCCATGGCCACGCCGCCCCAGCCAGGCACGGCCGTAAATTCCGCAGCGCCCGCCATGGTTTCGCGGATATATCGGAGATGGTCCGCCGCGCGCGCGTCAATGGGAATCGGTTCGCGGCGGGTAGAATGGAGCGGGCCAGCAGTCGCCATAAAACAAAACTAGCAATGCAAGTGTGGAATGTCAAGTACTTTGTGTCGCAAAGTAAAAGCGAGACTGCTTCGCGTGTTTTGTCCCCAAAAAATCTCCCAACATTCCATCGCTCAGAAACCTGCATCGCTTACAAACCTACGCTGCTTATAAACCTACATTGCGCATAAACCATCCTAGGGGCGGGGCTTGCCCGTCCGTCCGTAGCCAAGAGTTGCAACTTATCCGCAGGAGACCACATTAAGATGCCCGCGTGTACCGCCCCCTGACCGCATTCCACCGGATGATGAATACGTCCAGAAACATCTGGATGCTGTCGCGAAACATATTCACTTTGGTGGCCGGCGAGTGCCCCCAACGCACCGGAATCTCCACGGAGCGCAAACCATGACGCCGCGCAAGGTAGAGCAGCTCCGGGTCGAAGCCAAATCCCTCGATGCGCTGTTCTTCGAATAGGATGCGGCAACGCTCCCTGCGAAAGGCCTTAAACCCACACTGCGTATCCACAAAAGGCAGCCGTAGGATAATTCGCACGATGGTATTGAAAACGATGCCGGCAAATTCCCGGAAACGCGACTCGTGCACGGAAATCAGACTGCGGTCCAGCGCGCGCGATCCGATGGCCACCTCGTTGTCTCCCAACGCGGCAATGAGCTTGTCTGCTTCTTCGATCGGCGCGGAAAGATCGGCGTCCGTGAAGAGCACGATGCGGCCACGCGCTTCCAGCATCCCGTGACGCACACTGAAGCCTTTGCCGCGGTTCACGCCATTCGAAAGAACACGCAACGTGGAAATTTTCTTGCGGAATTCCTCCGCGACCGCGGCAGTGCGGTCCTTCGAGCCGTCATCCACCACCAGGACTTCCGTCTCCCGGCCAGAAGCGGCGATATACGCGGCGATGCGTCCGAGCGTCGTTGGCAAGCGCGCTTCCTCGTTGTACGACGGGATGATGATGGAAAGCTCTGGACTGGCGCTGCTCATCGCGCGGGCGGTTCCTTCCAGCCATGGTGACCGACGAGCGGAACGAACCGGCAAGCTTCCAGCAGCCGCGTTTGCAATGCGCCACTGCGGCGCTCGATGAGCTGTAATTCCTGTTGCTCCGCGCCGCCGACGGGCAGAATCATTCTTCCTCCTTCGGCGAGCTGCGCGAGGAGCGGCGCGGGCACAGCCGGTGCACCCGCGGCGGCGAGGACGGCGTCGAATGGAGCGAATTCCGGCAATCCCAAAGTCCCGTCGCCGCAGTGCACGTGCACGTTCGTGAAGCCGAGTCGCGCCAGACGATTTGCAGCAGTTGCAGCCAGCTCCGAACGGCACTCCACGCTGAAGACCTCTCCCGCAAGCCGCGAAAGCACAGCCGCCTGGTAGCCACAGCCGGTGCCGATTTCCAGCACGCGCTCCGTCCCACTCAGGCGCAGCGCCGCCGTCATCACCGCCACAATGTAAGGCTGCGAAATGGTCTGCCCTTCTCCGATCGGTAGAGGTACATCCGTATAAGCTTGCTGGCGGTAATCGGCGGGCACAAATTCATGGCGCGGCACGGCACTCATTACGGCAAGCACGCCGCCGTCCGTGATGCCCCGGCTGCGCAGTTGTTGCTCGATCATCTCCGCGCGGAGCGCAGCGAACCGCTCTTCGTCGAAACGAATTTGCCCGGATTCGCCGCGTGCATCGTCGCGAATCATGCTCATCGGGACGCCACCGCGTGGTTGGCAGTCGTCAACTGGCTTTTCCGCGGTGCATCGCTGCCTCGAAGGAAGCAGCACATCGGGCCATCAAGCATGCGACAGCGCCGCGGCATGCCGTTCCCACGCTTGCGTTCGCAGGATTTCATCCATCTGCGCCAGCGCAAAATCACATTCGTCTTCGCGGTTGTAGAAATGTGGCGAGAGCCGCACGCCCGCCTTCGGCCGGTAATCCACGAGGATTTCTCGCGCCAGAAGCTCGCGGCACACTTCGTAGGCGTGCGGGCATTCGATGGAAACCGTTCCCGCGCGCTCCTCGGGGTTCTCCGGCGTGTTCACGCGCCAGCCGCGCGATTTTGCGCCCTCCAGCAGGCGTGTGGTCATGCGCAGCGATTTCTCGCGGATGGCCGCGATCCCGGCTTGGTTGAGAATTTCGAGGCCCGGCTGGCAAGCATAGAGCGCGGGAATGTGCGGTGTGCCGTTGAGGTAGCGGAAGGAATCCTCGCGCGCATCGATGGCGCCTGTTTCGAACGCAAAGGGTCGCTTGTGCGCGATCCAGCCCGTAAGCGAAGGCCGGAGTCTGGCGCGCAAATCCTCGCGAACGTACAGATAAGCAACGCCCGGCCCGCCGCACAGCCACTTCAGCACACCGCCGACCGCGAAGTCCGCTCCGAGCGCGCGAACATCCACGGGAATCGCGCCAGTAGCCTGAAATGTGTCGAGAATTACGTGTGCGCCAACGCGGTGCGCGCGCTCGATGATCGCCCGGGCGTCCACAATGTAAGAGCTGCGGAACAGTACCAGCGAGATTGGCACGAGCAGTGCGGTCTCATCGATAGCCGCGAGAAACTTGTCCAGATCAATCCGGATATTGTCGGGAGTCGGAATGATTTCCACCCGCGCCCCATGCCGCCTCTGCTCGTGATAGAAATATTGAATCGACGGAAACTCCAGTTCCGCCATCACCACTTTGTTCCGCGGTCCGTGGAAGTCGAAGCACGAAGCAATTACCGCCTGCGTCTGCGTGACGTTCTGATGCAGCGAAATCTCGCCCGCGCCCGCGCCCATCAGCGGCGCGATCTTGTCGCCCACGCTGACGGCCATGTCCCACCAGCCCTCTTCCCACGCGCGCACGCCGCGCTCCGCCCAGGAATCGGCGTAAGCCCGCATGCCGTCGTAGACACCGCGCGGCATCGCGCCCAGCGAATTGCTGATCAGGTACGTGGTGCGCCCAAGAATCGGAAATTCTCCGCGCCACTTCAGAAGTTCATCCATGTTGAATAGCTCCATTCATTAGCTTCCGGGAGCGAGTCTTTCTCCACACAAGGTAGCACAGCGAAATGAAGACCAGCCAGGGAAGCCCGGACGTGAGCGTGATGCGCAGTTGGGGAACCCACCACGTGGAAATGAGCACCGCCGTAAGCGCCCCGAGGCCGAAGAGCGAACTCCACGGACCACGCGGAGCGATGCGCACCGGCGGACGCTCCCATTGTGCCGTGCGGCGGCGAAACGCGAGGTGCGTCACGAAAATCATCAGCCAAACGAAAATGCCGCCGAAAAACGCCGCGCCCAGCATGTACACGTAAGCCGTCGAATGAAACCAGTGGTCCAGGAAAAACGCCGCCACCATCCCGGCGCTGGAAACCAGCAGCGCCGCCACTGGCGTGCCGCTTTTGCTCACACGCCCCAGCGACGCCGGCGCGTAGCCGCCGCGCGCCAGCGAAAAAAGCATGCGCGCCGTAAGATACAGATTGCAGTTCACGCTCGATAGCGCGGACGTGAGCACCACAAAATTCATCACCCCGGCCGCATAGGGAATGTGCACCCCGTCGAAGACGCGCACGAACGGGCTCAGTTCCAGTTTGTCGCCGATCTGGTTCCACGGCACCACGCCGACAACAATCGCCAGCCCTCCGATATAAAAAATGCCCAGACGCGCCAGCGTCCAGCGCAGCGCCCGCGGCAACGCCGTTGCCGGATCCCTTGCTTCCCCGGAAGTCACCGCAACAATCTCGATCCCAAGAAAGCTGAAGACTGCCATGGCCACGCCAAGACCCACTCCGCCCCAGCCATTCGGGAAAAAACCGCCATGCGCCGTGTAATTTGCCGCGCCGAGCCGCGGGAAGCCGATGCCCAGCAGCAACGCCGCTCCCAAAATCAGAAACACCGTGATCGTCACCACCTTCAGCATCGCGAACCAGTATTCAAACGCGCCGAAGCTCGCCACACTTCGCGCATTGACATATACCAATGCGACGGAAAATCCCGCGATCCACAGCCACGCTGGCACATCCGGAAACCACCGCTTGCAATAAATCGCCGCCGCCACGACTTCGCTTCCGATGGCGATCACCTGCGCCAGCCAGTACGAATAGCGCATCGCGAATCCCGCCCACGGATGCACGTACATTTCCGCATGCACACCGAACGAGCCTGCCACCGGATGCGCCACCGTCATCTCGCCCAGCGCCCACATCAGGCATAGCGCGATCGCTCCCGCGGCTGCGTAGCTGAGGATCACGCCCGGCCCCGCGAGTCTCACGGAAATGGCGCTCCCCAGAAAAAGCCCCGTACCGATCGCCCCGCCGATCGCAATCATCGAAAGCTGCCGCGGCGTCAAGTTCCGCTGCAGCCCCGCTTCCCGCTCCAGGATGGCGGATGCGTCCGCAGTGCTCGCATTCGTTTGTTGCGAAAAATGTTTATCCGCCATGGAGTCGCATCGTAACAGAAAGCTGGGTGTAATGCGGCTGGGAGCGGCCTGTCCGCAAGGACAGTAAACGACGCAACACCACTGTCCCGCGCGTGGGGTCCGCGCCAGCAAATCCTTTCCTATAATCGTAAACGTGGCGCAACAAAGAAGCAGCCGCCACGGAGGAAGTCATGAAGGCCGTTCTCGCTCTGGTCATTATTTATGTCGGCACTTTTTTCGTCGCCATCCAAGGGGCGTCGCAGAATCCCGTGCAAGCCGCTGCGCAAAACCAGGAGGCTCAAGACCAGAGCGGCCAAGCGAAGTCCAGCTCGATAGACCCGGCGAAGAATGCGGATATTCTTTCCCTGATGGAACTTTTAGGCATCCACGACGCCGTGCAAGACACCACTCTCAAGAGCTCCGAGCAGTTCCGTGAGAATCTTGTGGCCACCGTCCCCAATAATGATCGCGGCCAGGCTTTCGTCAACGCCTTTGTGGACAGCTATCAGAAAAAATTCAATCCCGATGATGTGACCGGCGAAGTCGCGGCCATTTACGACCAGCATTTTAGCGCCGATGAAATCAAGGGCCTCCTGCAGTTCTATGGCTCGCCTCTCGGTCAGAAATATGCCGTGGAAATGCCCAAGGTCTCAGCGGAATCCGCCGCTGTCGGTCGTGCGCTCAGTACGCGCATCGCGCGCGACGTCTTTCAGGATCTGCGCAAGGAATATCCGAGCATCGGTGCTCAGGCGCGCCTCGGCAAGCCACACCCCAGCCAGCCGCACCGGTCCAAGCAACAAACTGGCACGAGCCCCGCCGTGGCCAGCGCTACGCAGCCCTGATCCACGGTCCTTCTATCGAGTCCTCTGTCCCAGAAATATCGTACACAAAAACCAGCACTTGGAGTGCGGCGGCTTGCCGCCGCGACCGGCTCCGACATTCTCCTGAATCACGGAAAGCGCTTCTTGATCTTCACGTCGATTCCAAACGTCCCGTTCTGATCCCGCAGCGCCACAATCGAAACATTGCGATTGACGTTGTACTCCACCTGAATCACCTGCTGCTGTGTCGAGCTCACATTCGAAACATATGTAATTGTCAGGTTGCGCGCGATCCGTTGCTCCACCGTCACCCGCGCCGAGGCATTCTGTCCTGAGCCCGTTGAGCCCACTCCTGCAAGCCCTGGGTCCACACGAAAGCGCGTAATACCGAACAGCCGCTCCAGCCGCCCGCCGAGCTGGCTGGAAATCGCTTCGGAAAGAATCGCCGTTGCCCCGGAAGTCGAGCTTTGCGTGGCGCCCCCGCTTCTCGTCGATCCTTCCGAGCTGGTCTGTCCCAGCGCCAGCAGCGTGATGATGTCGTTCCCGGGGAGTGGCGGGTCGGAGCGGTAAGCCAGGGTCAGCTTGCTGGCGGGCCCGTTGAAATTCAGCGTGATCTCGTACTGCTGGATCGTTGTGGTGGCTTCCACGTTGACCACCGGATCGAGCCGGAATGGGTTTGCGAAGTTCACGTCCCCGCGCGCCACGCGGTAGCGGTTGCCGTGGAAATCGAGATCGCCGGAAAGTATGTGAATGTGCCCCAGGAGAATCGGATGTTCCCAGGTGCCACGCACCCGGAGACTCGCTTCCGCTTCTAGCTCCGCCCCTGGCCATTCCATTCGCGCATCCGGCGCGGAAACCGCTTCCACGTCGAACTGCAGATTGCGCAGGAACGGGGAACTCGTCGAAGGACCGGAGATCCCGCTTTCTTTGGCGGAGACCAGCACCCCCGCAACTTCGAGACCTTGGCTCAGCGTCACCCGTTCGACACTCATACGCCCGGAGAGAATCCCCGCAGACGGCGTTCCGGTCAGCCGCAGGGAACCGGCCACCAGCCAACTCATGCCCTCGGGATAACGAATGCGCGCACCGTCCGTGCGCGTGGTGATGTCGTACCGCACCGGACGATCCGCATAGCTCACGCCCCCGGAAATGTGCAGCGTGCCCCCGCCCGCTTCGGCCGTGACATTCTCGAAGAACAGCCGTGTCGCGTCGAACACGATGTCGCCCTTGATCGCGCTCAGCCCGGTGGGAAAATCCGCGGCGCGCGCGGCGGCGTTCTCGATGTGCACCTTGCCGGTAATACGCGGCCGTTCGAATGTCCCTTCGATCGCCGCGTTGATCTGCGCCGGACCGTGCGCATCGAAGTCCGGCACGTACCCGCTGAGCAGCCGCAGATCCAGCGCGCCATTTAAGTGCATGCTCACCGTCCGATTGCCGGTAAATCGCAGCGCGCCGTCGATTTGAATGTTCGTGTCCGTCCCCTGGAAAGTCACTGGATCGATCTGCAACTCATCCCGCGAAGTGCGGAAATGCACTGGCCCGGAGTTTTCCAGCCGGACGTTCGCATAGTTCAAGACCAACTTCGAAAATTTTGCATCTACAGCGATACTCTCTGCATGTTTGAGTTCGCCACTGACCGCAATGTCGCCGTCCGCCACTCCATGTCCATTGAATCGCTCCAGGTGTAGCGCGCTCAGCAGGAAGGGATCGAGATTGATGTTCTTGATCGACACCTTTCCGTTGATCGGAAAGGGCTCTGCGAGTCCCACCGTGAAGCCTCCGGATATTTCACCCGTCGTCATGGCCGAACCCAGTTCGAGCTGTGCAGTTTGCCCGTCCGACTTCAGGCTCCCGTCGAAGCTTCCGATGACTTCCTGCCCGATCCGCAGATCAACGACCCGGAACGTCCCTTCACCCCTGGGCGCTGTGGCCACTCCGCTCGCTTTCAACCGGAACGATACCTGTCCCGCTACCGGAATCCTCGCCGATTGCATCTTTCCGAAATTCTCCAGCGGCAACGACGCTCCCACCATATCCGCTGTAATGCTCCGGTCCGCAAAACGGTAGCCCACCATACCCGTAATGATTCCCGCTCCGCTCCCACTCTCCCTTCCCGGCGGTAAGAACCGCAACTCCGCGTTGGCGATGCGCACTTCGTCCGGCAGGATGTTGATTTGCCCGCGCAGCCGGTTGAACGAAAGCCCATACACGTTGCCGTCCGCCAAATCAAAAAGTCCCGTCACGGCAGGCGCTGCCCTCGTTCCGCGTCCGTGCAGTTGTCCCGTCAGCAGCCCGCGCACGGAATACTGCCACCCAAGAAGTTGTTGAATGCTTTCCACCGGCACTTTCTCGAAATTCACCTCCGCGGACCATTCGCTGTTCGGCAGAAAGCTCCACTTGGTGAGTGCCAGCGTCCCGTCAATCTGCGTTTCCATCGCACCCCGGCCGATGTGTCCGTTCGCCACCGTCAGTTCCGACGGCGAATACGTGAGATCGCCATCCAGCGAATCCAGCGCCACTCCCTCGTAGTACACACGCTCTCCGCGCACGTGCCCCAGAAAAGTCGCTTGCCCGGCCGCACCCGTGATTTTGCCGTCCCACCACACACTCCCGCCGATTCGCTTCATCGCCGCGGCAGAATTGGACGGAGTCCCCGCTATCGCATTGATGAAATCCTTGTAGGTCTCCAGCGCGCCCGATTCGAAATGCACGTTCAGTCCCGAGTCCCGTGGCGCCAGCACTCCTGCGATCGAACCGCGCGAAGTCGGCGTCGAAAACTCTCCCGCTTCGATCGCCAAAATGTTCGGATCATATCGGTAGCCGAACTTCCAGTCCGCTTCCACGGGCTGGTGCCCCGCCGCCACCACCTCCGGCGGAGCCCAGTGCATCTGGCCCGAGATTTCAAAATGTCGGAACGGACCCGACCAGCTCTCCGTCGTGTCGCCGCTCAGCAGACCGTCCCAATGCAGCGCATCAATCGGAAAACCGCGGTGGTCAATCTCCGGCAGCAGAGTCGAAAGACGCACGTCTTGTATGTGTGTTTCCGCACGAAATTGCACTCCCGCGAAGCGCAGTGAGACCCGGCCGGTCACCCGCCCGCCCGCCGCTCCCGCGAAAAAATCGCCAACTTCCAGCCCCGCGTTGTCGATCCGGTAGCTCCCCCGGCTGGTCAGTCCAGCCGCGTGAAAATCGTCGTAACTCAGCTTGATGTCCTGCCCCGCGTAACTGCCGCTCCCTTGAAACTGCCCGCCCACTAGCGTCCCTTCGCCGCGAAGATCGATGCGCCCGCTGGGCACCATCGGCTCCCGCAAGTTGTCGCGAAAATCCGCCAAGTCCACCCAGCCACGGTAGCGGAAGCTCCACCGCGGTTCCGTAAAGCCGTTCATCTCCGCCTGCGCATCGAGATGCGAGCGGCCTGCGCCGAGCGTGCCTTGTTCCAGCGTAAACCCTTCGCGCCACAGCGTGAATTTCGCGGATAAGTTTGCGGGTATAGACAGATAGTGCTTGGCTGTGAACCGCACCGATCGCCAATCCAAATTGCCCAAATACAGCGGGTGCTCCCGCGTTCCGCCCGCATCCAGCGCAGATCGCAGGTTCCCGCCCTCCAGCGCCAACGGCGTCTTCACGTCATTGTAAAGAATCCAGCCATCCTCGATTCGTATGCGGCGGATGTGCAGGTCCAGAAGCGTTTCACGCAGTGGTTTGCTTGTCGATAACGGGAGCGGAGGCACTGGTACATTCGTCGTTCCGTCCTTTTCCACGCGCACGTGCACACGCGGCTGTTTGACGATCAGCTCGCTGAGTGAAACCTTGCGTCCCCAGAACGAATCGATGCGCAGCCCGGCCTGCACTTCCTCCGCGAAAAAAAACGGCTCGGTCCCCTTCGGCTCCCTCCCGTGGATCACCAGTCCTTTCAGCGTCGCCCGCAGCGACAGCCAGCGCATCGACACCATCCCCAGCTCGGCTTGTCCGCCCGTTATCCTCTCGATTTGCCCGATGATTAGGCGCCGCAGCAGCGGGTTGCCCAGTCCGCTGCCAAAGAAAATCACCAGGAACGCGGCGATCAGAAAAACATTAACGCCCAGGACCCAGGCTACGTGGCGCAGCCATCGCCATCTCCGCGCGCGCGTCTCGCGCTTCATTTCGTTCCTTCGTCGAGCAATTTTTCGACCCGCAGGCGCGCCCGGCTTTCCTTTAGCCAGCGGTCAGCCTGCTCGTTGATGCCTCGCTGCACCAGCGCTTCCTGGATGGCCTCACGCGAGGCCTCCAGTGTCGGCGGCGCCACCCCGCGCTCCTTCGCCCGCGGCACCACACCATTCTGGTAAAACTCTTCCACCGCTTTCTCATCCACCCGCACCGCTGGCCGGAATCGCGAGTCTAGATAGTTGCTCAGGTACAGTTGACCCGCCACCAGGCTTCGAATTTCCGCTTCGCTCAGCCCTGCTTTTTTCTTCCTTCGTTCATATTCCTCGGTCGAACCAAACGAATCGGCCAGATGCACCATTCCTTTCTGAATATCCGCATCCGCGGGATGCGAAAAATGCGACGCTTCCGCTTCCGTCCGCACCACCCACTGATCGATCAGCCGCTCCAATAGCACCGCATCGCTTTCCGATTTGCCATCGACGAGTAACTGGTAGCGGCCGAGTGCGCGCATTTCGCTCAGCAGAATCACGCCATTCTCCACACGCGCCGCGATGCGATCTACCACTTCCTGCGCCGCCGTCGGCAACCCGGCAGCCAGCGCCAGCGCCAGCGGGAAAAGCGTGCTTTGTATTCCCCGCCGCATTAGAAGCTCGCTCCCAAATTGAAGAAAATCTGCAAGCGCGGCAGTTGCGTGCCCTTGAAGCAGTTCGGAATTGCCGTGGTATTCGTTGTAATCGTCGTGCACGGCACCACAAAAAAAGGACGATTGATCTGGTAACCGAGGTCGATTCGAATCGGCCCCACCGGTGTCGCATACCGCAAGCCAAATCCGACCGTGTGCGCGAAATAGTTCAGCTCGTTGCTGCAGTTCGTCACGCACTGTGTCAATGGCGGCCCCGTTGGATTGTTGGGATCGGGCGAACTCGTGAAGATCGGCCTCGGCAGCGTCGCGCGGAATGAAATCCGGCTCAACCGGCTGTACACGTTTCCGCCATCGTAGAAGATCGCTCCTCCCAGCGCCGTGCCCACGTACGGCAGCCGCATCGGAAAGCGAAACTCCTGGTTCAGCACCAGCAGCGCCTGCCCTCCCACCGGAAAGCCCGTGCAGGCATCGCGCGGCCCCGCCTGATTCAGCGCGAACCCGCGTAGCGACGTGCCTCCCCCTCCGAAGAATCGCTCCGGCAGCGGAATAATTCCCGGAGCCTGGCCCGCCGGTGCACTCGGCGTAACGCATTGCTGCTCCGTCGAAGTTGGAAAACTCAGCGAAACGCTATCCCGGTAAGGTGTCAAAATTCCCAATCGAATCGAACGCGCGAAACTGAACCGCCGTTTGATCGGATAATACGTCGAGTTCTGATAGAACACCCGCAGGAAGCTGGCGCTCGACCCCATCCCCGTATCCGCGATGCTCACGTCCGCGCTATTGAGGCTCCCCTTTGTTGCATCCGCCGGATTGTCCCGCGAATCCCGGAACCACGTCGCCCCGAATTGCGATACCAGTGTCGGCTGATTGAAAAGGGGTATTTCGCTTGTCGCGATATTCAGGTTCGATACCGCCACTTTGCGGAACGAATACCGGTACAGCATCGTCGTCAGCGGTGTCACCTGCTGCGTCAATTGCAACGACCCTTCGTACCGGTCTTCCGTGAACGTGTTGATGTCCCGTGTTTTTTCCGCAAACGCCGTGGCCTGAAAGCTGAAATGCGGATTGGCAAACGTGTTCGGCGCCGAATAGCCCAGCAGCGCTCGCCCCTGCAAGGTGCTGCCCCGCAGCTTCAGCGAAAGCGAATCCGCGCGTCCCGTCAGATTCAGCTTGCTCACCTCCAGAATCCCTCGCGGAGCCGCCTGCACCTGCCCGCCGGTGGGATCCGATGTGCTCGCCAGCCGCTGCACTTCGAATCCCCCGCCGTACGCAATCGTGTAACGCTTCGCTTCTTCCACCAACACCACAATGTCCTTGTCGGCATCCGTCCCGCTCGGGTTTTGCGGCTCGATGGTCACGCGGTTGAACACCCCGAGGTTGTAAAGCCGCCGTTGCGATTCCACTACGTCGCCTTCGCGAAGCGGCTCATTTGCTTTGAGCTGCACCTCGCGGCGAATCACGCCTGCCCGTGTGTGAACGTACCCCGCCAGCAGTATCCGCCGCACCCGCGTCTGCGGGCCTTCCACGATGTGGTACACCAGCCGCACCGGTTCTGCCTGCAAAAGTTCCGCCTTGGCTTCTTTCTCTTCCTCTGAAGCCTTTTCTTTTCCCGCAGCTTGCCCGTTCGCGTTGCCGCTCTTGCCCGCTGCTTGCTCCGCAGGTACAGGCTCCGCCGTGGACGTAAACGCCGCCTCCGGAAAACCTTCGTTGTAATAAAGCGCCAGGATATTGTCGCGATCCGCCGTTACCCCGAACTCCGAATACGGCTGTCCCGGCGTTGAGCCCACCACCCCCAGCAGTTCTTCTTCCTTGAACGCGTGGTTTCCTTCGATCTCCAGCGAAGCCACTCGCGTCTGTTTGCCTTCCTGTACCGTGAAGGCGATAAACAAATCACCCTCCTTGCCTTTGTAATCGTCCTGCACCTGCGATGCGACCTTGGCCTCCAGAAATCCGTTCGAAAGGTACAGGTCGCGCATCGACTGCGCGTCGGAATCCACTAGCCGCCGGCTGAATCGCCCGGGCGAAGCGAACGCCCCGGCAAAAACCTGCAAGCGGCTTCGCAGCAGCTCCGAGCTGAAGTAACGATTGCCCGCGACTTCGATGCCCACCAATTTGTGGCGCTCCCCCCGTTCCACTCGGTAAGTAATGATCTCTTCGCGGCCCGGCGCTCCTTTTCCGTTTTGCTTCACTTCGCGCGTTTCCGTGGTGTAATCCACCGTCGCATCGAAATACCCTTCCCGTTCCAGCCGCTCCCGCAGGTTGCGCTTCCCCTCCTCTAGCAGGTCCGCATCCACCGCACCCTCTTGATACACCGGCACGAGCCTTCGGAGATCCCCGTTCGAAAATTTTGCGCCGCTCACCCCCACTCGTACCCGCGTCCCTTCACTGACTTCGAGTTCCAGCGGGAGCGTATTTTTTGTCGCGTCGTACTCCCCGCGCCTCACTGCCGCCCGCGCGTTCAGGTGCCCGCGCTTCACCAGATACTTGCGGATGCTGTCCGCCCCCTTCTGCACCCGCGCCGACGTGATTTCCCGGCCTTCTTTCATTTTCAGCCGCGAAAGAATTTCCGCATCCGGGTATTCCGTGCCATTTTTCAGATGGATGGCCCCCGCACGCGCCCGCGCGCCTGGCTTCACGTGCACGATCACGTCCATCTGATGGGTTTCCGCGTGCGGCACACTTTCCGCGGAGAGTTCCGCGTTATAGAAGCCTTCTTCTCGCAGCGTTTCCCGAAGCCTTTCCAGCGCCTCGTCAACCGCCTGTTTGTGGTAGGTCTGCCCCAGCGTAAGTTGCATCGCCGCAGCCGCGGAGGCTTCGCTTGGTGGCGGCGTCAGCCCTTCGATCCGCACCTGATTGAAGAAAAGATTCTCCCGGGCGACAAAATCCAGCCGCACGCCGCCCTCGACCGGCGACACGACAGCTCTCAGATTGGCGTAATCTCCCGTCCGGTACAGCGCTCGCAAGCTTTCCGCAACTTTGCTGCGGTCCAGCGGCTTTCCAATCTCGATGCTCAGCCCCGCAGGCGCTTCCGAAAGCACCCGCCCCTCTTCGCTAACAATGCGTACGCCTACCACCGGAGCTTGCGCTTCTGAACTCGCTCCGGACACTTCCTGTGGCGTTTGCGCGCGCGCCACCCCCGCTACGAAGAGCAGCGCCAGCGCCACAATACCTCTCAATCCATTGCCCCAGCACGCTTTCATGCGTTCCATTTGCTCAGTCGAAGCGTAGCACAGCGGTGTTGCCTCCTCTGTGCTGTTTGACGCTATGATGGTCCGGCAGGCGCTTTCGAAAGCCCTGCCGGGGCCAAACGATACGTGAACGAATCTCTCCACGAAAAATACTCGCGCCAGGTTCTTTTCGCCGGAATCGGCGAAGAGGGCCAGTCGCGTTTGCTCGCCTCCAGCGCCGTGATCGTTGGCTGCGGGGCCATCGGCGCCGCCGCAGCCAATCTTCTTGTTCGCGCCGGTGTTGGCCGCATTCGAATCATCGACCGCGATTTCGTCGAGCCTTCCAATCTCCAGCGCCAAGTCCTCTTCGACGAAGCCGACGCTCGCGAATCCTTGCCCAAAGCCGTCGCCGCGGAACGCAAACTTCGTTCCATCAATTCCAGCATCGCCGTCGAAGGCCTCGTTGCCGATCTCACCCCGCAAAATGCCGCGGAGTTACTCTCCGGCTTGGGCGTCATCCTGGATGGCACCGACAACTTCGAAACGCGTTTCCTGATCAATGATTTTGCCGTGCAGTCGGGGCAGCCATGGATTTACGCCGCCGCCGTGGCCAGCTATGGCCTTACCATGGCCATTCGCCCCGGCCTCACCTCATGCCTCGCTTGCCTGCTCGAATCCGGTAGCGCCGGCCAGGGCCTTGAGGAAACTTGTGACACCATCGGCGTCCTCGGTCCCATCGTCAATCTCATCGCTTCTCTTCAGGTCGCCGAAGCCATCAAGCTTCTCGCCGCCCGCGAAGAAGCTCTGCACAGCCGGCTCATTTCCTGCGACGTCTGGTCGGGTCATTTTCAGTCCGTGCGTGTCGCCCGCAATCCCGCTTGCCGCGCTTGCGTCCGCCGCGAATTTCCTTATCTCGAAGGCCAAGCCCAGCCTCATATCACCATGTGCGGCCGCGATTCCGTGCAAATCCACGAGCGCGGAAGACTCCTCAATCTCGCCGCCCTTCGCGAACGTCTCGCTCCCACTGTCGCAGAAGTTCGTCATAACGAATTTCTGCTCCGCTTCCGCATCCCGCCCTACGAAATGACCGTCTTCGCCGATGGCCGCGCCATCCTCAAAGGCACCAAAGACCCCGCCGTGGCACGCTCGCTCTATGCGCGCTACATCGGTGCCTAACCATTCTTTTTCGAATTTAGTTGGGAATATGCTCAGCGTAGGTGCCCGGATCGGCCGAACGAGCTGCGCATGTTCGCGCGATCCAGGTTTTCCCGCAGGTTCATCAGTGTCAGGAACGTGCTCAGGATGCGCGCCTTCAGGTCATCCGTCAGGTGCAGCCCGCTGGTGGCCACCCGCGCCAGCCGTTCCCCGTGTTCCGTGATGAAGCGCATGATCTCCCGCTGCCGCTCATGCGGGGCGTTGCCCAGCGCCGTTTCCCGCCGCATCTCCGCGCAGCCGGCCTCCAGTGACAGCGTGAAGTGCAGCACGCACAGCCGCTGCTCGCCAAGCGCCGCTGGCGCTTCGTTCTTGCATCCCGCAACTTGGCAAGGCGTTCCCATGTGTTGTATGGCGCTAAACGATAGGTAACATCCCTGGCCTGGAAAATCCAGTGCGCCTCTCGGTCGTGCTGCCAATCCCGCATCAGCAGTCTCGGCTCTTGCTCTTTGCCAGCGCCGCTCCGCGCCAGAAAAAATCTTAAAATTGCGATTGACATCCCGGTACGGATCATGTATAAAAATACGGCGGAATGTATATTAACAAAAAACCTTCTCAAAAACCATGAACAAAGCAAAAACCTTCCGCCACGGACAGATCCTTCGCCTGATCTCCGGCGCTCCCGTAGCCAATCAGCACGACCTGCGCCGCCTCCTCGCCGCTCGGAACATGCGCGTCACCCAGGCCACCCTTTCCCGCGACCTTCAGGAGCTCCGTCTCGTCAAGACCCCGCAAGGCTACAAGCAGGCCACCGCTCTTCCCGAGGATCCCGCCCCTCTTCCCCCTCTCGCCCGCGCTCTCGGTGAATTTCTCTCCGACATTCGTCCCGCGGAGAATTTGCTCGTCCTCAAGACTCCCCCGGGCGGCGCTCAACCCCTCGCTGCTGCCGTTGATGGCGCGAAATTCCCCGAAATTGCCGGAACCATCGCCGGCGACGACACCGTCTTGATCATCACCCCCAACAAAAAATCACGCGAGTCTCTGCAAAAGAAAATCGAAGCATTGCTCGCTCGCCCCCTGCGTGCCCGCGCCTAGTATGAGAGATCCACGCCAAGTCGCTGTCGTTGGTGTCACCGGCTATACCGGCCTCGAGCTCGCGCGCATTCTTGTCCGCCATCCGCAAATTCCTTCGCCGGTTTTCTACCTTCGCGATACCCACGGCGCGCATTGCCTCGCCGAACTATATCCTCGGTTTCGCGGCTGGGGCGAAGCGCCTTTGCGCCAATTTACCGTCTCCGGCGTCGCTTCGAGTTCCGCGGGTACGGTCTTCCTGGCCACCCCTCACCAAGTTTCCGCCGAACTTGCTCCCCAGTTTCTCGAAGCGGGCCTCCGCGTCATCGATCTCAGCGGCGCGTTTCGTTTCGCCTCCGCCGCCACCTTCACCGCGTGGTACAAACTCCCCGCTCCGCATTCCGCCTCGCTCGCTGAAGCCGTCTACGGCATTCCCGAACTGTATGCCTCGCAAATCGCCGTCTCGCGCCTCGTCGCCAATCCCGGCTGTTACGCCACCAGCGTGATTCTCGCCTTGCGTCCCCTCACGGACGCCAACTGGATTGCCTCCGGCTCCCCCGTGATTTGCGATTGTAAATCCGGAGCCACCGGCGCGGGCAAGGAGCCTCGCCGCGATTTGCAGTTCGCCGAAGTCGATGAAAACTTCAAGGCCTACAATCTTTTCTCGCATCGCCACACGCCCGAAATTCTCGAGCACACCGGCCTCGCCGGGCAGCAAGTAGTTTTCTCCACGCACCTGCTGCCTCTCGCGCGCGGCATTCTTTCCACTATTTATGTCTCCCTGGAATCGCCTCAGACTCCGGAATCCGTCGAGTCTCTCTTCCGCAAGTTTTATGCCGGCCGCCCCATGGTCCGCATTTGGCCCGCGGGTTCCCAGCCTGAATTGCAGCACGTGGCCCATACCAACTTCTGCGACATCGGCTTTGCTTTGGACCAAGCCGGCCGCCGCCTCATCGTCGTTTCTTGCCTCGATAATCTGGGCAAGGGCGCTGCCGGCCAGGCCGTTCAGAATTTGAACCACATGCTGGGAATCGAGGAGCACACCGCACTCCAATGAGAACCGTCATCAAAATTGCCGGAGCTTTGCTCGAAGACAAAGCCACCGTTCAGGCGCTCTCCCGCCAGGTTGCCGCTCTGGCGCGCGCAGGCCACGAGATTCTCGTTGTCCATGGTGGCGGCGGCGTGTTCACCTCCACGCTCAAGCGCATGGGCATCGAAAGCAAATTTGTCACGGGCTTGCGCGTCACTGATCGCGAAACCCGCGACGTTGCCGTCATGGTCTTCGCCGGCCTTCTCAACAAAAAACTCGCCGCCGCCATCACTGCCGCCGGACAGCCTGCCGTCGGCATTTCCGCCGCCGATGCCCGCTGCTTCGAGGCCGAGCCCATGGTTCACAATGAGGTCGAGGGTGGCCTCGGCTTCGTCGGCTACCTCACCGGACTCAATTCGCGCTTTCTCGAATCCCTCTGGCAGGAAGGATTCCTGCCCGTCGCTCCGTGCCTCGGCATCGGCTCCGACAACGAGCTTTACAACATCAACGCCGACCACATGGCCGCTGCTTGCGCCGAATATCTCGGCGCCGGTCGATTGATCTTTCTCACCGATGTTGCTGGCGTTCTCGACGGCGAAAAAGTTCTTTCCGCCGTCACCTGCGAGGAAATCGAACGCCTCGTGCAGTGCCGCGTGGTTTCCGGCGGCATGATTTTAAAACTCGAAGCCGCCAAGCGCGCCATGGAAGGCGGCGTCCGCGAAGTCCGCATCGTTGGCGGCACTTCCGCCGATGGCTTGCTCCTGGCCTTCCACGCCAGCGAAGCGGCGGCGCACGATTCCTCAACAACCATTCCCGGCACGCGCATTTTGCGTGAACCTCTGTCCGCCGCGCAGGCGGCGTTATCGGCGGCCTGATGCCTAACTCTTCCAAAAAGACGCGCTCGCGCAAAACCAAGGCCCTGGCGCGCGCCGCTTCCATGCCCCAGCGCTTGCCTCTCCGCAAGTCTGCCGCGGACTCGTGTCTCGCCGACGCCGAGAAATTTCTCCTGCCCACCTACAAGCGCCAGCCCTTCGTCCTCACTCATGGACGCGGCTGCTACGTCTTCGACTCCACGGGGAAAAAATATCTGGATTTTCTCGGCGGCATCGCCGTCAATGCTCTTGGCCACGCCCATCCGCGCATCGTTAAAGTCATTCGCCGCGAAGCCGCCCGCGCCATTCATCTTTCCAATCTCTATCACCACGCCTTTCAGGGCCCGCTCGCCCGCAAGCTTGCCGAATGGTCCGGCATGGACCGCGTCTTCTTCGCCAATAGCGGCACCGAAGCCGTGGACGGCGCTCTCAAACTCGCGCGTCTCTGCGGCCGCACTCCGGAAGAAGGTCTTTCCGGAGTCGCCAAAAAACACCGCATCCTCGCTGCCACCAATGCGTTTCACGGACGCACTTTTGGCGGCCTCAGCGTCACCGCTACGGAGAAATATCGCGAACCCTTCGCTCCTGTTGTTCCCGGCGTTGAATTTGTCCGCTTCAACGATGTCGCGGATCTCGAATCGAAATTCGACGATACCGTTTGCGCCATTCTTTTCGAGACCATTCAGGGCGAAGGCGGCATTCATTCTGTCTCGCCTGCCTTCTGGGACCGCGCCCGCTCCCTCGCCACGCAGCACGGCGCGCTGCTCATCGCCGATGAAATTCAGTGCGGACTCGGGCGCACGGGACGCTATTTTGCCTGTCAAAAGTTTTCTTCTAAGCCCGATCTCGTTCTCGTCGCCAAGCCCTTGGCCGCCGGCTTGCCTCTCGGCGCCCTTCTCACCACCAACGCCGTGGCCTCGCGCATCTCTCCCGGACTTCACGGCACCACCTTCGGCGGCGGCCCGCTTGCCTGCGCCGTTGCGCTCGAATTTTTGAAAACGGTCGAGGATTCCCGCCTCCTCGAAAATATTCAAGCCCGCGGCGCCGAACTGCTCGCCGGCCTCGAAAAACTTGCCGCCCAATTTCATTTCATCCGCGAAATTCGCGGCGAAGGCCTCATGATCGGCATTGAGCTTTCCGTTGAAGGCGCTCCCTTCGTCACCGAAGCCACCCAGCGCGGCCTGCTTATCAATTGCACCCACGACTACACTTTGCGTCTGCTTCCACCGTTCATTCTCACGAAAGCGCAAGTGCGCGAATTTCTCAGCGCCCTCGAAACCATTTTTTCCGTCGTATCGTCACGCCCCGTGGCTCCGGCCGCGGCGGAATCCCAGCCCGCGCCGCGCGCTGTTCGCGCCGCAGTAAGGTGAACGCATGACTGCCACGACACTCGTTGCTTCCGTTCTGCTTTCCAACGATCTTCTCACCGGAGCGGAATGGAATCCCGCGCTCACGCGTGACATCCTGCAGCTCACCGCGGACATCAAGGCCAAGCCCACGCGCTACTCCTCGATTCTCCGCGACAAATACATCGCGCTAATCTTTGAGAAGCCTTCTCTCCGCACGCGCGTCACTTTTGAAGTCGGCATTCAAAGCATGGGCGGTTACGTCGTTTTTCTCGATCACACTCAGGCGCGTCTCGGTGAGCGCGAATCCATCGCCGACGTCGCCCGCAATCTCGAGCGCTGGGTCCACGGCATCGTCGCCCGCGTCTACGAACAGCGTGTCCTCGAGGAATTGGCCGCCAACGCCAGTATCCCCGTGATCAACGCGCTCTCCGACAAATTTCATCCCTGCCAGGCGCTCGCGGATTTCTTCACCCTCGAGGAAAAATTCGGCGCGCTGCGCGGTTTCAAACTTGCCTACGTCGGCGACGGTAACAACGTTTGCCACTCGCTGATTTTTCTCGCCGCGCGTCTCGGCGTCCACCTGCGCATCGCCACTCCGGAAAATTACGCTCCGGCGCCCGAAGTTCTTGCCGAAGCCAAACGCGTCGCCCGCGAGACGCGCGCAAAAATCGAATTGCTCACCGATCCCCGCGAAGCGGTCGCTGGCGCGCAGGGCGTCTACACCGATGCCTGGACCAGCATGGGTTTTGAAGCCGAGGAGAATGTGCGCAATACCGTGTTCCAGCCGTATCAAGTGAACGCGGAACTCATGGCGCTCGCTTTGCCGGATGCCGTGTTCCTGCACTGTCTTCCGGCGCACCGTGGCCAGGAAGTGACTTCCGAAATTCTCGACGCGCCGCAGTCCGTGGTGCTCGATCAATCGGAAAACCGCATGTACGTGCAGAAAGCCATCCTGCACACGCTTTTTAGTTAGAAGGGGTTTTGTCGCGGCGCTTTTTGCAATTTGCGGCTTCGCGGAATTCTTTCAGCCTTCGCGCTGGCTTCGTGGCAAAGTATCTCCAACTCTTTTTGCAAAGGAAGCTCTATCGTGAATCAACAGCCAGTCAACAAACCAAAAAAAGTGGTTCTCGCCTATTCCGGCGGGCTGGACACCTCCATCATCATTCCCTGGCTCAAGGAAAATTACGGCTGCGAAGTCATCGCCGTCATCGGCGACGTCGGCCAGCAGGAAGACCTCGAAGCCGCACGCAAAAAAGCGCTGGCCACCGGCGCGTCTACCGCGCTCATCGAGGATCTTCGCGAAGAATTTGTCCGCGAATACATCTGGCCCACGCTGCGCGCCGGCGCCGTCTACGAACACACCTATTTGCTAGGTACTTCCATGGCGCGTCCGGTCATCGCCAAGCGCCAGGCTGAAATTGCGCTGAAGCTTGGCGCGGACGGCCTCTCCCACGGCTGCACCGGCAAAGGCAATGATCAAGTTCGCTTCGAACTCGCTTACAAAGCCATCGCTCCCAACGTGCAAATCATCGCGCCCTGGCGTGAGTGGAACATCGATTCCCGCGAAGACGCCATCGCCTACGCGCAAAAACATAACGTACCCGTCGAACAGAGCAAAAAAAATATCTACAGCCGCGACCGCAACATCTGGCATCTCAGCCACGAAGGCGGCGAACTCGAAGATCCCGCCAATTCGCCGAATGAAGCCATGTGGCAGTGGATCGTTTCTCCCGAAAAAGCTCCGAACCAAGCCGAAGAGCTGGAGATCGGTTTCGAAGCCGGCGCGCCCGTTTCCGTCAACGGCGCGAAACTTGGTCCGGTCGATCTGCTCAACAAGCTCAACGAAATCGCCGCCAAGCACGGCGTCGGCCGCGCCGACATCGTGGAGAACCGTCTCGTCGGCATGAAATCGCGCGGCGCTTATGAAACTCCCGGCGGCACGCTGCTGATCGCCGCGCACCGCGAACTCGAAGCTCTTGCCATCGATCGCGAAACCGCCCACTTCCAGCAAGCGCTTTCCTTGCGCTATGCCGAGCTCGTCTACTACGGCTTGTGGTTCTCGCCGTTGCGCGCCGCTCTCGATGGTTTCTTCAACATCTCGCAGCAGCGCGTCACCGGCGCTATCGGCCTGAAATTGTGGAAGGGCACGCTCACCGTCACCAAGCGTGTTTCGCCTTTCTCCCTTTATCGCACCGACCTCGCCAGTTTCACCATGGGCCACTACAACCCCAAGGACGCCGAGGGCTTCATCAATCTCTTCGCCTTGCCGGTTACGGTGAGACCAAAAGCGAAAGCCGAGGGTAACAATTCTTAATTCGCGCGCAGCTCGGCGACGCCGATAATTTGGAGCGTTGCGGAAATCTTAGAGCTGAAAACTGAAAGCAAATGACCGGGAACTTAGAATGACCGAACGCAAAGACGACAAACTCTGGGGAGGACGCTTCGACCGCGCTCCGAATGAACACTTCGACGCGTTCCAGCGTTCGTTTGCGTTCGACAAACGCCTACTTCCGTACGAAATTGCCGTTGACTGCGCATGGGCCAAAGCGCTCGAACCCATCGGCATTTTCACCTCCACCGAAGTCCGGCAGACTCTTGCTGCGCTCGGCAAGATTTCGGAACGCGCGCAAACCGATCCCGCCTGGGTCGCATCGTTTGGCGCGCAAGCCGAGGACGTCCACCACTTCGTTGAAAAAGCGCTCGTTGAAGAACTCGGCCCGCTCGGCTGGAAACTTCACACCGGCCGCAGCCGCAACGAACTGGTCGCCACCAATTTCCGCCTCTTCGTCATCGACGCCGCGGCCCACATCCAGCAAGCTCTCTCGGCCTTGATGAACTCTCTGCTTCTTCAAGCCAAAGCGAAGATCAGCGTGCCGATGCCCGGCATGACCCACATGCAGCACGCGCAGCCGATTCTACTTTCACATTTCCTGCTCGCGCACGCCGAGGCGTTCCTGCGCGACGTCACGCGCCTGCAACACGCCGCCGCCAGCGCCGACGCCTGCCCCATGGGCTCCGGCGCGCTCGCAGGCTGCTCGTTTGCCATCGACCGCAACGCTATTGCCCGCGAACTCGGCTTCTCGCGCATCACCGCCAACAGCCTCGACGCCGTCGGCGACCGCGACTTCGCTCTCGATTATCTTTTCGCGCTCACGGGCGTCGCCACGCATCTTTCGCGTCTCGCCGAAGATTTCGTCATTTTCGCCTCCCAGGAATTTTCCTACGTCGTTCTGCCCGATGAATTTTCCACCGGCAGCAGCCTCATGCCACAAAAGAAAAATCCCGATTGCTGGGAACTCATCCGCGGAAAAACCGGCCGGATCACTGGCGCGCTGGTCAGTTTGCTCACCACTTTGAAAGGCTTGCCAACCAGCTATCAGCGCGACCTGCAGGAAGACAAGGAAGCACTCTTCGCCGCACACGATCAAATCGAAGACATGCTTTGCATCGCCGCGGGTGCCATCGCCGGAACGGAATTTCGAGAGGACCGTCTCCGCGCTGCTGCATCGAATCCCGCGCTCTTCGCCACCGACGCGGCCGACTATCTCGTCCACAAAGGTGTTCCATTCCGCCAAGCCCACGACCTCATCGGCAAAGTCCTGCGCGAAGCCGAACGCCAGGGAAAACCCTGGACGCAGCTTTCGCTCGCCGACGTCCAGAAAAGTTCTCCGCTCTTTGAAGCGGATTTCTTGACCGGCCCGTCGATCGAAAATGCCATCGCCACAAAAATTGTTCCCGGCGGCACCGCCACGGAATCCGTGCGCGCCGCCATCGCGAATTTGCAAAGCCGTTTGCAGCAACTCACCACTCAAACAGGAGCCCAACCGTGAATGCCAATCAGTCCGTGAAACAACAAACCACTCTTGCCGCGGTTGCGGAGGATCGGAGGTTCCTTCCGGGGGCCTCGCGCTAATCACACGGATATTCCGTTGATGAAGCACGCACTCTCGGAAGCATCTCTCCCGCACGGGTTCCGCTTCGCGGCCACGGCCTGCGGCCTGAAGAAAACTGGCGCGCTCGATCTCGCTTTGCTTTCCAGCGATGTTCCCGCTTCCGCCGCCGGCGTTTTCACGCAAAATCTCGTCGTCGCCGCGCCCGTCCTGATTTCCAAGGAACATCTGCGCGCCTCCAAAGGCCGCATGCGCGCCATCGTGGTCAATGCTGGCAATGCCAACTGCGCCACGGGAGCGGCTGGCCATGCCGCTGCGCAACGCACCGTCGCGGAAGCCGCCAAGCGTCTCGGCTGCCAACCGAACGAAGTTTTCGTCTGCTCTACCGGAGTCATCGGCGTGCCCTTGCCGCTCGATAAAATTCTGCGCGCCTTGCCGGTGCTTTCGCAAAACCGCCGCTGGTCCGCGCGCTCCTTCGCGGAACTCTCGCTGGCCATCTGCACCACGGACACGCGCCCGAAAACGGCGGCCTCTTCCTTCCAGATGGCTGGAAAACGCATTCATCTCGCCGGCTGCGCCAAGGGCGCGGGGATGATTCATCCCAATATGGCCACGACGCTGGCCTTCGTCGCCACCGACGCGGCCATCGCGCCATCTCTCCTGCAAAAGACTTTGCACGCTGTTACGGCGCGCACTTTCAACTCCATCAGCGTCGATGGCGATACCTCGACCAACGACGCCCTTTTGGTGCTCGCCAACGGCGCTGCCGAGGCGCCCGCGATTCGCGCCGGCAGCAAAGCGCATCGGGACTTCGCAGCCGCCCTCGAAGACGTCTGCCGCTCGCTGGCGTTGCAGATTGTCGCCGACGGCGAAGGCGCGCAACGCGTCATTGAAATCGAAGTGCGCGGCGCGAAAAGCGAAGCCGCTGCGAAGCGCATCGCGGAAACCATCGCCACTTCCCCGCTGGTGAAAACGGCCTTCGCCGGCGGCGATCCCAACTGGGGACGCATCTTCGCCGCCGCCGGCCGCTCCGGGGTCGCTTTCGATCCCGCCCGCGTGGACATCACCATGGCCGGCATTCCCGTGCTCCGCCGCGGACAGCCCCTGGACTTCAACGAGCGCGCGGCCAGTATCCGGCTCCTCGCCGAGCACGTGCCGATCGTGGTGCACTTGCATGCTGGCCCGGCCAGTGCGCGGTACTGGACCTGTGACTTCACTGCCGAATATGTGCGCATCAACGCCTCCTACCGCACTTAGCCGTTGCTTGCCAGCTACCGAGCTGACCTTGCGCGCGTGCCGTACTGCGCCTTAGCCAGTCGGGAAGGCGGCGAACTCGAAGATCCCGCCAACTCGCCGAACGAAGCCATGTGGCAGTGGATCGTTTCTCCCGGAAAAGCTCCCGACCAAGCCGAAGAGCTGGAGATCGGTTTCGAAGCCGGAGCGCCCGTTTCCGTCAAAGGCGCGAAGCTTGGTCCGGTCGATCTGCTTAACAAGCTCAATGAAATCGCCACCAAGATGGTCCCCGGTGGCACCGCTCCGGAATCGGTTCGCGCCGCCATCGCCATCCTGCAAAGCAAAATCTCCAGCCTCGGAGCCAAGCCATAGGGAAAGTGGCGAGTGGCGAGCCGATCTCGAACCCCGCTTTTCTGAATAAAATCAGCGCGCACCCGTTCGACTCCTGCTGAGAACCCAAACCTATCGTGTTACCATCACTGGTTAAGAAAACCATCAGTAAACAGCGAAGGCGCTTTGAGACCACTGCCAGACAAGCAGAATATCCTGGATTCCCTGGCTGCCATCGCCAGGGGAGCTGGTCGCGCGCCGTCGCGCTCGGAATTCGCCTCGCTCTCGGGAATCTCCGAGCATCACGTCTCGCAATTCTTTCCCAGTTGGAATGATGCCGTTAGGGCTGCCGGATTCGAGCCCTTTACGCTGAACGTGCGGCTGGAGGACAGCGAACTGCTGGAAGATTGGGGCTACACCGTCCGCAGGAACCGGAAGATACCGGCGCGTCGCGCATACCGGCGCCAGGGAAAATACGACCCTCGCACCATCGAACGACGATTCGGCCCCTGGTCGAAGCTTCCGGACGTTTTTCGCAATTTTGCGCAGGGCAAACCTGAATGGGCGGATGTAGTGGCCCTTCTCCCTGTTCCCATACCAAAGCCCGCACCAGGCTCCGTGCCAAACCCCATACCACCCATTCCACACATACCGCACACATCAAATGTAGGGGCGCGCTTCAGCGCGTCCCCCGGTCGGCACGGGATGGAACACGTGCATCAAGTCACCACCGATCATTCTGAAGACCGCGCGCCGAAAACGAAGTCCGTTTCCTCAGCTCCACCGAACAAAGTGCCGCCCCACAAAGCACTACCCAGCAAAACCCGGTTCGAGCCGCTGGAAGATCGGCCAACCTATGGCAACCCCATCGACTTCCGTGGCCTGCGCCATGAACCGGTCAACGAACAGGGCGTCGTACTTCTCTTTGGGATCGTTGCCAAAGAACTCGGCTACATCGTCGAAGCTGTTCAATCGGGATTCCCTGACTGCGAGGCCAAGCGGCAGATAGGCCCCGAACGATGGCAGCGCGTGCACATCGAATTTGAATTTGAGAGCAGGAATTTCCGCGACCACGGACACCCTTCCACCGGTTGCGACGTAAT
>JAYVMO010000179.1:0-5288 GCA_043758915.1 Acidobacteriota bacterium
GAAGCGAGCGGGATGCAGCGATTGTCAGCGTGGAGAAAGCCGCGACGGCGCTGAAAGCCGGGCAGTCGTTCCTGATTTATCCGGAGGGAACGCGCAGCCTGGACGGACGATTGCAGGAGTTCAAGAAAGGCGCGGTGGTCATGGCGATCAAAGCGGGCGTACCGATCGTCCCGGTAGCGTGCTCGGGAGCGCACCGGGTGATGGAAAAACACTCCCTGGTCATTCATCCAGGAGAGATTGTGGTGGAATTTCTCGAGCCGATCGATGCCTCGAAATATTCTTTCGAAGAGCGGCACGCTTTGAATGAGCATGTGCACGACGTGATGGCCGCCGGCCTGCCAACGGACCAGCGCCCGCTCGGGTTTCCCGGTGCGACAAAGACGGATTCCTGAGTTCTCTTACGGCCTGGCGGCTTGTTAGCGCGCCTTGAGCGCTGCGATCTCCGTTTCCAAATCGCGAACGCGTTTCAGCAAATCGGGCAGGCGATTGAGGGCGGCAGTTATTTTCAGCCACAAGCGATTCTCGACCGCGGGTTTTCCGGAATGGACTGCGCCCGGAGGCACGTCGCCGGGAATGCCGCTTCCTGCAGTGATGACCGCGCCATCGCCGACCGTCAAGTGGCCGGAGCTTCCAACCTGGCCGGCGAGGATGCAACCGTTGCCGATGATGGTGGAGCCGGCCAGGCCGGTTTGGCCGCAAATCATGCTGTTCGCGCCGATTTGCGAGGCATGGCCGATGAGCACGAGGTCGTCGAGTTTTGTTCCCCGTCCAATGCGCGTTTCACCAACCGTGGCGCGGTTCACGCAGGTGTTGGCCTGCACCTCGACGTCGTCATCGAGGACTGCCGGGCCGGACTGGGCGATTTTGTACCAGGTACCGTCTTGCTGTTTGGCGAAGCCGAGACCATCGCTGCCGATGATGGCGCCGTTCTGCAGGATGACACGATCGCCGATGCGGCAGAACTCGCGAACGACGGAGTGCGCGTGAGCGAAGAAGCCGGCGCCAATTTTTGCGCCCCGGTAAATGGTGACGAAGCTATGAAGGACGGCGTCAGGGCCGATCTCGACATCCTCGTCCACAAAACAATAGGGACCAATGTGGGAGCGCTCGCCGATGCGCGCCGATTTCGCGATGATGGCCGTTGGGTGGATACCCGGCGCATAGCGAGGCGGCTGATAGAAGAGTTCGATGGCGTGCGCGAAAGCCAAATAGGGATTTGCGGAGCGCAGTGCTGCGAGGGGAGGTAAGCCGGCTTCGCGTTCGATGACCATACCTTCGGCGAGGAGCACGGCCGAAGCGCGGGTGGTCTTTAGAAGAGGGAAGTAGCGGCGGTTGGCCAGGAAGGTCAACTGGCCGGGCTGGGCATGTTCGATGCCTGCCACTCCGGTGATCGCAATCTTCGGATCGCCTTCCAAACGGCATGCAAGTTTCTCTGCAACTTCGGAAAGTATCATGTACACGGCTCCTGACCACTGCGTGCGAGTCTCGCACAGCGCCGAGAGGGATGTACAGATGGCAGAGCTATTCGTTGAAGAGTAGCGGCTGGGCAGCTACGGGGGTGGCGGGCTTGCGGCGGGCGATGCCGACGACGCCCAGGACGGTGAGTTCGGAGAGAGCCGTCCTCGGGACGAAGATGCGGTCGGTCGAAGAGTTTAGATCGGGCGGAGTAATCTGGATGCCATGGTCCAGCAGCGAGAGCAGATCGTTGGGAATAACACCTTCCAGGGTGTCGCCGTCGCTATAGCGCAGGCGGACCCAGAGGCCGTCCAGTTTAGGGCGGCTGAGGAAGGCTTTGCGTTCGGGCTCGAACTCATCGGAGAACTCGCGGACAAAGTAGATGGAGCGTACCCTGGCGAGAGGAAGCTCCAGGTGTTCGCCGTCTGGTGAGAGCAAATCGATGAGGTCACCCAGGTAGAGACGTGACGGATTGAGATAGCCGCGCAAAGATTTCTTGTCGGTTAGGACGACGATGACCTTTTTGTGCGTGGAGGCTGGGGTGCGATTCTTCAAAAGTCAGTGCTTCCCCGTGCAGATGGCCAGAATTTGCGAAATAGCTAAATGTATGTTATGTTAAGCACCGTTTCCTGTCAACCTATTGTTTTCATTGGGGTTAGGCCCCGGAGCGCCGGCCGTTGACCGATAAAAAGCAGATCCTGAAGTCGGCCTCGATCATCACACTGGTCACCATCGCAAGCCGCGTTCTGGGCTACGTGCGCGACCAGCGCATCGTGCTCCTCCTGGGAACATCGCATATCTCGGATTCGTTCTTTTTGGCCTATAGGATTCCCAACCTCTTTCGCCGGCTGGTTGGCGAAGGGGCAATGACCTCGTCATTTATTCCCGTGTTCACCACGTACATGCGGGAAAAGTCGAAAGAGGAAGTATGGGAGTTTGCTAACAATCTTTTTTGGACGCTTGCGCTGGTACTAGCCGTGATTACCGTGCTTGGGATGGTTTTCTCGCCGGTGGTCGTTCATACCTTCACGCCATCCTCGGCGAAGAGCCTGCAGTGGGACGAGGCCATCGCCCTGAACCGCATCATTTTTCCGTATCTCTTTTTCATCGGATTGGCAGCGCTGGCGATGGGGATTTTGAACTGCTTTCAGATCTTTGGGTTACCAGCCGCGACACCCGTTTTACTCAACCTGGCCATTATTCTGTGTTCCGTGGGGGCTGTTTGGCGCTACTTCAAGGATCCGGCGATCTCGCTGGCGGTCGGGGTGCTGGTTGGCGGCTCGTTGCAGTTCCTGATCCAGGTGCCGCTGCTGGTGCAAAAAGGCATGAACTTCAAGTTTGGTCTGGCCTACGCGCACCCCGGCATTCAGAACGTTGCGAGGCTTATGCTGCCGCGGTTCTTCGGTATCGGAATCGGGCAGATCAATTTTTTCGTGGATACCTATTTCGCGAGCACGGCAAGGATGCCGCTAGGGAGCTTGACCGCATTGACCGTGGCGGACCGCGTCATGGAGCTCGTTTTGGGCGGGTACGCCATCGCGGTGGCCACGGCCATCCTGCCGATGATGGCGCACCAGGCGGCAGCGAAAGATTACGAAGCGTTGAAGAAGACGCTGACATTTTCCGTGCGCATCGTGGCCTTCATCACCATACCGGCGGCGCTTGGTCTGATGATTCTGAGAGAACCAATCATCCGCGTGCTCTTCCAGCACGGACAGTTCGTGGCGGCATCCACAAGGTTGACGGCCAGGGCATTGCTTTACTATGCCGTGGGATTGCCGGCGCTGGCGTCGGTGAAGCTGGTGGTTCCGGCGTTCTATTCGACGGGAGATACGAAAACGCCGGTCATCGTGGCTTCCATCTCCCTGGTAATCAACATCGTATTGAACATCGTTTTCCTGGAATTCTTCTTTAAACGGGTTCAGAATGGCGGGCCGGCGCTGGCCACGGCCATCGCGTGCTTCTTCGATTTTTTCGCGCTGTTCATTATTTTCCGATTGCGTTATGGCGCCCTGGGAACGATTGAGGTTCTGCGTTCGTTCTCGAAAATCGCGCTGTGTGCCGGGATTATGGGAGTAGCCTGCTGGTTCGGGGCGCACTACACGGAATTTGCGATGCACTCGCGCTTCCTGATCCAACTGCTAGTGCTTGCCGGCCTGTTGCTGGGCTCCACGGTTCTTTACCTGGCGCTGGCGTGGATCTTCCGATGTCACGAGATTGAAGAAGTGTATGGTATTGCGACTCGCCGGAGAATAGCCGGCGGCGGAAACGGATACGCGGAACCTTGATGGAAATTGCACCGGCCATTTCGTCATTTCTGATGCACGTGAGGGTGGAGAAGGGCTTGTCTTCGAATACCGTCACGGCGTACAAACATGATCTTGCGAAGTTCGAGGCTTTTGCGCAAAAGCGGAAACTTTCGCTGGAAGCCGCGAGCCGCGACGATCTGGTGGATTTTCTCGCCGGACTGTATCGTCAGAAGCTGGAGAGCCGGACGGTGGCGCGCCACCTGGTGACGCTCCGGAATTTTTTCCGGTTCGCACAAGTCCAGGATCTGATCCCCGCCGATCCGTCCATCAACCTCGAATCTCCGAAGATTCGGCGCTCGCTGCCGGGATATTTACGGCTGGAAGAAATCGAGAAGCTGCTGGAGCAAGCCAATGTAAAAACGACGCTCGGCCTGCGGGACCGCGCCATGCTCGAAATGCTGTATTCCACCGGCCTGCGCGTATCGGAATTGATCGGGCTGTGCGTAGCCGACCTGGATGCGAAAGTAGGCTGCGTGCGCTGCCTCGGCAAAGGCGACAAAGAGCGCATCGTGCCCGTGGGGCGCAAGGCGCTGAACATTATTGAAAAATACCTCCGCGAGGCGCGTCCGCAGTTATTTTCCAAAGGCAAGACAGAGAGCAGCCCGGCGCTGTTCGTCAATCGCCGGGGGGTGCGGCTGAGCCGCGTGGGGGTGTGGAAGATTCTCTCCGGCTACGGAAGGCGCGCCGGCTTGCGAGTTCCGCTGACACCGCACATGCTGCGGCACAGTTTCGCGACGCACCTGCTGGAGGGCGGAGCGGATTTGCGGTCGGTGCAGCTCATGCTGGGCCACGCGGATATTTCCACGACGCAGATTTACACGCACGTGGTGGAAGAGCGGTTGAAGCAGATCTACAAAGCACATCACCCGCGCGCGTAGCGCGGCGGGCCTTGGGAAGACGAACGCGGGCGCCAGCGCAGTGGTGAGTGCGGGCATCCTAAAGCTGAAGGAGCGTAATGCCAGACTACATGTTCTTGCTGGAAAGCCGCATGTCGCCGGAACAGCGAGCGGCGATGATGCGTGTTCAGGAACTCTCCGCCTCGCTGGGATGCAACGTCTACTTAACCGGCGGAACGGTGCGCGACCTCATCACGGGGGCCTCGCTGCGCGATCTCGATTTCACCGTGGAGGGGAATCCCTCGAAGATTGCGCGCGAACTCGAAAAGGGCGGAGCGAAAATTCTTTCGGAAGACGAGAAGCTGCGCCATGTCGAGCTGCTCTTCGCGGGGGATTGCGAAGGAAGCATTTCGGCAGCCCGTGATGACCACTACGTGCGCCCCGGAACGCGGCCCGAAATCCGCTGGTCGACGATCATGGAAGACTTGCGGCGACGCGACTTCTCGCTGAATGCCATAGCGATTTCGCTGAATTCGGCTTCGCGCGGGCTGCTGTTGGATCCCACCAATGGATTGTCCGACATCGAGCGCGCCGAAGTTCGCGCGCTGACGATCCACAGCTTCACCAATCAACCGGTGCGGCTAGTGCGCGTTTTGCGTTTTGCCGCGCGCATGGGGTTCAAACTCGA
>JAYVMO010000180.1:0-8060 GCA_043758915.1 Acidobacteriota bacterium
CGCATCCGAAGATGTGGCGGGATTTTGCGGCGGCAGTGGGAGTGGGCGAGGATGACATCACGTCGTGCCCGGCGCTTCCGGGGACCAAGGCGGTGGTGCAGAAGTTCCGGGAGATCTGCGGGGACCGGCCGGTGGCGGAAGCGGTGGCGGCGCTCTACGCTTACGAAGCACAAGTGCCGGAGATTGCCACGACGAAGATCGACGGGCTCAAGAAATTTTATGGCGTGACGCAGGCGGAGGGGCTGGCGTATTTCACAGTGCACGAGGAAGCGGATAAGAGGCACCGGGCGGCTTGGCGGGGATGGCTGGACGAGCACGCGAGTGGAGACGAAGAGGAGATTCTGAAGACGACGAATGAGGCGCTGGAGGCGCTTTGGGGGGCGCTGGACGCGGTACATTGCGCGCATGCTTGAAGAAGTAAAGAAGTGATGGGATAAGGAAAAAGAAAGGTTTAACACAAAGGGCACAGAGAAGAGTTGAGGAAAAGGCCCCCGGGATCATCGGGGGCCTTTTCGTTTTGGGGGAAATTGTGGCGCGAGATAGAAACGGGAGGGGCAAGCCCCTCCCCAACCGGGTCGGAAGAGCCAGTTATTCGCGGTTGCCGGGGTCGCCGGAGCCGGAGTCGCCGCCATTGTGGCCCTCGGAGGAGTGGCTATCCGAGGAGTGGCCCTCGGAAGAGGAGGGCGCACTGGCGCCGCCGGCGGCGGCTTTTTGCTGCTTGTCGCGAGCTTCCTTGATTAGGGCTTTGCGCGAGAGGCGGACTTTGTTGCCCTCGATGGAGAGCACCTTGACGAGGACCTGGTCGCCGAGTTTGAGCTCGTCGCGAACGTCGCGGATGCGATGCTCGGAGATTTCGCTGATGTGCAGGAGGCCGTCGGTGCCAGGGAAAAGTTCGACGAAGGCGCCGAATTCCGCGAGGCGGACGACTTTGCCGAGATAGGTTTTGCCGATTTCCGCGCTGGCGGTGACGTCGCGGACCATCTGCAGGGCCGCGTCGCCGCCGGCACCGCTGGTGGAGAAGATGTGCACGGTGCCGTCTTCGAGGACGTCGATCTTGACGCCGGTAGCTTCGATGATGGAGCGGATCTTCTTGCCGCCTGGGCCGATGAGGTCGCGGATTTTGTCCTGGGGGATTTTGAGCTTGAAGAGGCGCGGGGCGAATGTGGAGATCGAAGCGCGGCCTTCGCTCAAGGTTTTTTCCATGGTGTCGAGAATCTGGAGACGGGCTTGCTTGGCTTGGGCCAAGGCTTCGCGCATCATGCCGATGCTGATGCCCAGGACTTTGATGTCCATCTGGAGCGCGGTGATGCCGTTGCGCGTGCCAGCGACTTTGAAGTACATGTCGCCATAGTGGTCTTCGGCTCCGGCGATGTCCGTAAGGATGGAATATTTCTTATCGTCAGCGACGACCAGACCCATGGCGATGCCCGCGCAGGGGCCCTTCATCGGTACGCCAGCGTCCATGAGCGCCAGCGAAGCGCCGCAGACGGTGGCCATCGAAGAGGAGCCGTTGGATTCGAGAATGTCCGAAACGAGGCGCATGGCGTAAGGGAAATCCGCTTCCGGGGGAAGGAGATTGACCAGGGCGCGATGGGCAAGAGCGCCGTGGCCGATTTCGCGGCGTCCGGGGCCGCGGAGAAATTTGACTTCGCCGACGCTGAATGGCGGGAAATTGTAGTGGAGCATGAAGCGATTGAACTGGTCATGCTCGAAGAGCAGGTCGAGGCGCTGCATGTCTTCCTTGGTGCCGAGAGTGAGGGTAGCCAGGGCTTGCGTTTCGCCGCGGGTGAAGAGCGCGGAGCCGTGGACGCGGGGGAGCAAGCCGACTTCGCAGGAGATGTGGCGAATCTGGTCGAAGGCGCGGCCATCGGGACGGCGGCGCTTGTTGAGAACGTCATCGCGGAAGATGTTCTCGCGCAGGCGCTCGATGGCGCGCTTGGTGAGGGTGCGCTTCTCGTCCATTTCCTTTTTGGGCTCTTCGGGAATGGCTTTGATGATCTCTTCCTTGAGGGCATCCACGAGATGATGGCTTTCTTTCTTGGGGTGCTTTTCGGTGTTCAGCGCGTCGTGGAACTTATCGCCGTATTTCTTCTGAAGATCCTTGTAGATGGCTTCGTCGAAGGAGAGCGGTTTGACGACGACTTTCACAGGCTTGATCCGCGCGTGAAGTTCCTTGATGGCGGCGACGATCTTCTTGACCTGCGCGTGGCCGAATTCGAGGGCCTCGACGACGGTTTCCTCGGAGACTTCGAGGGCGGCGGATTCGACCATGACGATGGCTTCCTCGGTGCCGGCGATGACGATGTTCAGGAGGCTCTTCTTTTGCTCGGCCACGGTGGGATTGGCGACGAGCTGACCGTCGAGGAAGCCAACGCGGACACAAGCGATGGGCTTCTCGAAGGGAAGATCGGAGCAATAGGAGGCAGCGGAAGCGGCGGTAACGGCGATGACATCGGGATCATTGTCGCTATCGGCGGAAAGCACCATGGCGACGATCTGAGTTTCATTGCGCCAGGATTCGGGGAAGAGCGGGCGCATGGGGCGGTCGATGAGGCGGGAGGTGAGGATTTCCTTTTCGGAGGGGCGGCCTTCGCGCTTGAAGAAACCGCCGGGAATTTTTCCGGCGGAGTAGGTGTTCTCGCGGTAGTCGACGGTAAGAGGGAGAAAATCGCGATCGTTGACAGTGGAGGCCATGCAAGCGGTGGTAAGCACGATGGTGTCGCCGTAACGAGCGGTGATGGCGCCATTGGCTTGCTTGGCGATTTTGCCGGTCTCGAGGATGAGCTGGCGTCCACCGACTTCGACGGTTACCTGGTGCGGTGCTGGTGTAGGTGTGTTTTCAGACATAGGTGATTTCCTTTGGCTCCCCGATCACGGAGAACATTTTCGAGTGCGTTCGCATGGGAACGAGCAAGCAGCGAGCACTGCCCCTGCTTGCAGGTGGAAGAAAAGAGGCGAAAACAAGTTAAAGGGAAAGCAAAACGGGCCGGATTACACCACGAGAGACGTCGGCTGAAGTGCAGCCGGAGAACGCATACTCCGGGTAGCCACTTTTTTGAAAACGCAGCGGAAACCGCCCTTCATCAAATAGAACCAAGCGGCGGTTACTTGCGCAAGCTAAGACGTTCAACAATCTCGCGATACCGATCCGGGTCACGGCGGTTAAGATAGTCCAGCAGGCGGCGGCGCTTGTTGACCATCATGATCAACCCGCGACGCGACGCGTGGTCCTTGAGGTGGGCCTTGAGGTGCGTGTTGACATAGTTGATCCGCTCGCTCAGAAGCGCGATTTGCACTTCGGGTGAGCCTGTGTCTTTGACATGCGTACGGAACTGTTCGATCAACGCTGATTTGACGTCGCTCAAGTGCCCCTCTCCGTCGTCCCCTGAATTTTTTCTCTTCTCTTCGACCATTAAAGGCTAACACAATCCTTACAAAGGTGTAAAGGAAAGTGAAAGATTCCGGAGGGGCTTGAGCTTTGCAATGGAGCATCGGAACGAGTCCCAGCGAGTTGCGTTCATGGTCGTGGAAACAGGGGTGCGTAGGGTAGAGGTTGCGCGGAACCGATAAATTAGGTTCAATGCTTGGGTCGGGGCATGGGACGTAATCCGAGGAGGGAACAAATGAAGAAGAAAATCGCAATTCTGGCGGTATGTACCGTGGGGCTGGTGGGGCTGGTCGCGCTGAAGGCGGCGCAGCAGGACAAGAGCAAGCGGCCCAGTCCGCCGGCGTCGGCGCAGTGCAGCCTGGCGGACGGAAAGTCCATCACCGTGGATTATTCGAGTCCGCGGGCGAAGGGCCGGAAGATTTTTGGCGGGCTCGTGCCTTATGGCGAAGTGTGGCGCGCGGGAGCGAATGAAGCGACGACCTTCGTGACCACGGCGGACCTGATGGTAGGCGGCACACACGTTCCGGCCGGAAGCTACACGCTTTTTGCGGTCCCGACCAAGGACAAGTGGACGCTGGTGATCAGCAAGAAGACCGGGGAATGGGGTATCCCTTATCCGGGCGTGGCTTCCGACTTGGCGCGGATCGACATGAAGGCTTCCACGCTGCCGTCGGTGGTGGAAAACTTCACGATTGCATTTGATAAGAACGGGAGCGGCTGCACGCTGCGGATGGATTGGGAAACGACGCGGGCTTCGCTGGAAATCATGAAAATGTAGTGCTGCGATTGAAGCAGAAGAATCAAGGCCGGGCGGCGATGCTGCCCGGCCTTTTCGTTTTGTGGAATGCGGCGAGGCGCGGTCAGCTCTTCCTGGTGCGGATCAACGAGAGAAACTCGTCGCGGGTCTGTTTGTTGTGGCGGAAGCCGCCGAGCATGGCGCTGGTGATGGCCTGGCCGTGCTGCTTTTCGACGCCGCGCATCTGCATGCAAAGGTGGCGGGCTTCAATGATGACGCCCACGCCTTCGGGGCTGATCTTTTCCTGGATGGCTTCGGCGATCTGGCTGGTCATACGCTCCTGAATTTGCAGCCTGCGGGCGAACATGTTGACAAGGCGGGCGACTTTGCTGAGACCGAGAACCCGCTTGTTCGGGAGGTAGGCGACGTGCGCCTTGCCGAAAAAGGGCAACAAATGGTGCTCGCAGAGACTGAAGAACTCGATGTCCTTGACGATCACCATCTCGTCGTAAGCCACGCTGAAGGTAGCGCCGTTCAAGACGGTGTCCAGGTTCTGGTGGTAGCCGCTGGTCAGATACTTGAAGGCTTTTTCAAAACGCTCCGGTGTTTTGCGCAGGCCTTCGCGATTGGGATCCTCGCCGATTAGCGCGATCATTTTGCGGACGAGGCCGGCGATGTTTTCGTCCTTTGCGGCTGGGTTGTTTTCGTTCAGCAGCAGTTCTTCGGTTGGCTTGTTCACGGCCGATTCCCTCCTGGATTGTCCCCGGCGTACTCGAAGCTGTTATTGCCGGTCTCTTCGACGCGGACGCGTTCGAGCATGGCGTTGGGGAAGGTTTTCAGGCGCTGGAATATTTCGATGCACAAATTTTCGGTGGTGGGCACTTTGTCGCGAAACACCGGGACTTCCTCGTTGAGCGACTTGTGATCGAAGGCCTCGAGCACGTGGCGTTCGACGAAGCCGTCCAAGTCGGCGAGATTGGCGATCATGCCGGTGGCGGGATCAAGGTTTCCGGACACGCTGATCTCCACGACGTAATTGTGGCCGTGTCCGAAAGGGTTGTTGCACTTGCCGAAGACGCGGCAATTCTCCTCTGCACTTAGATGCGGGCTATGCAAGCGGTGGGAGGCCGCGAAATGATAGCGGCGGCCCAGCTCGATTTTGAGAGCGGAGTTCATACGCTGGCCGCTCCGTTCGAACCGTTGCGGTAGCAATCGGCGAAGAGGTCGGGGGACTCGTAAAGGCGCACACGATGCAGCTTGCCTTGGGTGATCTTAGGCTCGAGCAGTTGCCAGATGACGCGAGCGACGTTTTCGCAAGTGGGAATCTGGCCGGCCAGCTCGGGAACTTCATGATTGAGATGGCGATGATCCATGCGCTGCATCACTTCGCGATCGAGAATCTGTTTCAGGTCGGTCAGGTTGAGGACCATGCCGGTAACGGGGTCGGGTTCGCCGGCGACGGTGACTTCGAGCGTGTAGTTATGTCCGTGACCGTGCGGGTTATTACACTTGCCGAAGATGCGGCGGTTCTCCTCCGGAGAAAGATCCGGATTGTGGTAGAGGTGCGAGGCGGAGAACTCGATTTTGCGTGTGAGAAGGACCATAGTGTCTCGCCTAGCGGAGGGTGCCGACAACCCCGACGCGAATTTCGCGCCCTTTCCAAGCTACCTTGCCGCTTGCGTAAGCCCGGTAGGAGGCCCAGAGCACACCCACGTACAACACCACGGCGGGCACATAATAAAGGATGAACGAGAAGGGATATTGGTTACGGCGAAGCTCGGAGCCATAGCTCATTTGGCGGAAGATGATGAGCCAGACGCCGAGCAGAAGCGCGACGGGGAACCGTATGCCAAGTAGCAGAACGAGGACGGGCATCCAGGGAAAAGTTGATTCCATCTCGCGGAACGCTGCTTTCGGAGTTCCGCCCATGAGGCGGTAGAGATTTTTCTTCCAGCCTTGCCACATGGCGGCGAAGGAGCGATACATGCGAACGCGCACGATGCCCTGGCCGGAAGCGAACCATAAACGGCAGCCGGCTGCCTTCGCGCGTTTGGCTAGAGCGAGGTCTTCGAGGATTTCACCGGCGACGCTGGTGTGGCCGCCGATGGCTTCGTAGGCGTCGCGGCGAATCATGAGGAATTGGCCGTTGGCAGCGGCGGCACTGGAAGCGGGATCATTTACGGTGTCGAAAGAAAATTGCTTTGCGAGGCGGCAATAGACAAAAGGAATGAGGGCCTTCTCGTACCACGTTTCGGTGATCTGCTGGGGCGAAAAAGAGACGAGGCTGGCGTGCTTTTCTTGCGCGATTTGCAGCGCGCGTGCGGCTGCGCCGGGCTGGTGCACGGCATCGGCATCGGTGAAAAGCAGCCAGGCGCCGGTGGCTTCACGGGCTCCAATCGCGACGGCGTTGTTCTTTCCGACCCACCCTGAAGGCAAATCATGGGTTTCCAGCAGGCGCAGCCTGGGATTTGCGGGCATCAGACCACGCACGATTTCGGCGGTGCTGTCCGTGGACTGATCATTTACGACGAGGATTTCGGAGATTTCCGGCTGGCGGAGGAGAGATTCCAGGCAGGCGGCGATAACTTCTTCTTCGCTACGTGCCGGGACGATGGCGCTGATTCCAGAGGGAATGGGGGCCGGTGGAGCAGGCGTATTGGATGATTCGCCGGGCATGGGGTGGTTGAGAGTGAGACCGGTTTCCGATCCGGTGCGAATACGTTAGTATAGCATTTTATGGGGATCCTCCGGAGAATCGTGGCGTGGGGCGCGGTGGCGGTGGCTGCGGGAATTATTGTGCTTTTTGCGTTGCCAAGTTACCGCCAGGGAGAAGCTTCGATCGCCGGTACGCGGGCTGAGGATTTTTCCCTGGAATTGGCCGGCAAACCGGGGCACCTCTCCGACCTCCGAGGCAAAGTGGTGGTGCTGAATTTTTGGGCCAGTTGGTGCCCGCCGTGCATTGAAGAAACGCCGGCGCTGAATCAGCTGCAGCAACGGATCGCGGGGCGCGGGGGAGTGGTGCTCGGCGTGAGCATTGACGAAGATCCCGCGGCCTACGAGAAATTCTTGAAAGAACAAGGCGTGGTTTTTCCTACCTGGCGAGCACCGTCGACAAAGATCATGCACGATTACGGGACGTCGCTGATTCCGGATACGTATGTGATCGACCGGCACGGGCGCATCGCGCGGAAATTTGTCAGTGTGCAGAAGTGGAATTCGCCGGAGATGCTGGCCTATTTCGACGCTATCCTCGGGCAGAGTTGATTCTCCCAGAATAATAAGAAAACAAGGCTATCGGGCTGCTGGAGCGGCGGAGCTATCGACGCGTCAGGCCTCGCGGATTGGGCATGGCGACGGATCGGGTGAGATCCTTTCTGGCCAGGCCGGAACCTTGGGTCGCTTCGCTGGGGATGACCGTGGCAGCGACGGAACCCTGAAGCGATTCGATTCCGTCGCGAGAAATGCGGGTTAAAGGTTTGCCTTGCGGAGCCGCAGGGCGTTGGCGATGACCGAGACGGAGCTGAAGCTCATGGCGGCGCTGGCGAGCATGGGGCTGAGGAGCAAGTGGAAGATGGGAAATAAGACGCCCGCGGCGATGGGAATGCCTAGCGCATTGTAGAGAAAGGCGAAGGCGAGGTTTTGTTTGATGTTGCGGATGGTGGCGCGGCTGAGGCGGCGGGCGCGGACGATTCCGCGCAAGTCGCCCTTCAAGAGAGTAATCCCGGCGCTCTCGATGGCCACGTCGGTACCGGTGCCCATGGCGATGCCGACATGCGCGGCGGCAAGGGCGGGGGCGTCGTTGATACCGTCGCCGGCCATGGCCACCATGCGGCCTTGATTTCGGAGCCGCTTGATGATCTCGCTCTTTTGCTGCGGCAAAATTTCGGCTTCCACTTCCTCGATTCCCAAGTCGGCGGCGACCTTCATCGCCGAGGC
>JAYVMO010000181.1:0-12235 GCA_043758915.1 Acidobacteriota bacterium
ACTTCTCCAATGGGGGCGACGTAGTAGCCCGCAACCCACTGCGCTAGCTCGAGCAGCTTGGGCGTGAGCGCGGGAATGAGATCGAGCACGCGCGCGATCTCGCGGACCTTCGTCCCAACCGGCGCTGCGTCGGCGAAGTCCACCACCACGCCGACCATTGATTTTTTGCGGAAAGGGACGAGCACGCGGCTGCCGGGTTGCACGGTTTCGTGCAAGGCATCGGGAACCGCGTAAGTAAACGTGGTGCGCAGCGGAACCGGCAACGCCACGTTGCAGAAGGGAGCGCTCATCACGCCGTGTAGTGTATCAGCAGGTGGAAAAACGAGAGAAAGTGGCACCACTCACGAACGAGAACCGAGGTAAGCAAGGAATAAAAAAAGCAAGGATTAAAGAAAGAAAGGAAGAAAGAAAGAAAACAACGGAGGTCATTTGCTGATCAGGTAGATTCCCGAAAAAATCGCAATGATTCCGCCCCATTGCCATTTCGAAACATGCTCGCGCAAAAAAACCGCAGCTAACGCAACGGTCACCGCGCCATAGAGCGAGGCCAGCACACTCACGACAGCTACTTGTTCGAGTTGCATGCCGCGATTGTTCATCACAAATGCGGCGGTATCCAGAATGCCCATTCCCGCTACTTGCCAGCCTACCTTCGCAGACGGCTGCCACACCGGCACTTTTTTGAACCAGAGGATGCCAGCAGCTACGAGCGTTCCGATCATTCGAATCATCCAGACTGCCGCGAAAGGGCCGGTGCGGTCCACAACACGAATTCCCAGAACCCACATCATCAAGCCAAATCCCACCGCCGCGGCCAAAGCCAGTCCAATGCTTTTGCCGCTCTGGCGCACCGCTTCCGCATCATTTTCGTCGGGCGCCTTTTCTCCACCAGCAACGAGCATCACGCCGGCGATGGTGAGTCCGATTCCTAGTACTCGCGCCAGCGTCAAGCGTTCGCCTGTCAGCACTGAAAGAAGGACAGTCAACACCGGATAACTTGCAGAGAGCGGAGCGACGACTGACATCTTTCCGATTTCGAAGGAACGGTAGAGCGCAAGGGTCGCAAGCGCGTTCAAACATCCGCCGAGAAGGCCCCAGGCCCAAGGCCGCCAGCCTGATCCGTCAAAAAGATGTCCCCATGCGCCGAGTTCATGGAGGAAAAACGTGAGAAGAAGAAAACCGAACACTTGCATGTACAGCATGGTGCGAAGAGTGCCGACCCGGCGCGTGGCGAAGCGCGCGAGAAAATCCGAGCCGCCCCAGGAAATCGCCGTCAGCACGCCCAGCAGAATTCCCATGGTGTTAAAGTCCCGTTCCTTGAGGTAGCTGCGTCAGGCGGGTAAACTCCGCAATTCTGTCTGCTCCATGCCGGCAGCGCGGGATTCTTTTTTCCTCGTGCGCTAGAAAGATGTTACGACAGTTTGCCTTTTTTCACTTCCAGGCCGAGCACCGCCATTACTTTTTGCAGGTCTTTCCAGACTTCGCTTTTCGCGCCGGGATTCCGCAGCAAATAGGCGGGATGATAGGTGGCCATCAATTTTCTTCCGCGGAACTCCAGCCACTGTCCGCGATATTGCGAGATCCCGCGGTTGGTTTGCAGCACCGTTTGTGCCGCGGTGCTGCCCAGGCACACGATCACCTTGGGAGCAATGGAGTCAATCTGCCTTAAAAGAAATGGAGAACACTCCGCCACTTCGTCTTTTTCCGGCTGGCGGTTTTCCGGCGGCCGGCACTTCACCACGTTGCAGATGTACACGTCTTTTCTCTGCAAGCCCATGGCTTCAATCATTTGCGTGAGCAACTTGCCCGCACGCCCCACAAACGGGAGTCCCTGCATGTCTTCCTCATGGCCGGGACCTTCACCGACGAAAACCAATTCTGCTTTCGGGTTGCCATCGCCAAAAACAATTTTGTTGCGCGTGCGGTGCAGCTTGCAGCGCGTGCAATCGCCGAGATCCTCGCGAATCTTCAGCAACGAATCATTCGAAACTTTCTCGAAGGATTCGAACAGTGATGATTCCGCAACAATGGGCAGCGCCTCGATCTTCGAGGCGACAGGAGAGGCCACAGACGGCGCGAGCGATGCCTGCGACACTGGATGAAGTTGGCGGAAAGTTTTCGGCAAGGTGATTTCCTCTTCAGCAATCGCCGGCGGTGCGGATGCCGCGCGGGGCACGCGCGGTCCGCTGGAGCGGCCCCGGTAAAACAAATGAATTCCGATGTCCTGGTAAAAACTCAGGCGTTCGGAAAGTTTTTTCTGGAGGAGTTCGGGAATGCGCTCGGCCATGACGGGATCAATCGCCGGAACGCTGCGCCAGAGGCTTGCTCTGCAGGGCGAGGCGAAGCCGCAGCACTTCATCCAAAATGCGCTGGGCCACTTCGCTTTTGCTCATTTTCGGCAGAGCCAGATCGCGTCCATCGCGGGCAAACAGGGTGACCACGTTGGTATCGGCATCAAAGCCCGCGCCTTCCGCAGTCACGTCATTGGCCACGATCAAGTCCGCGTTCTTAGCGGCGAGTTTTTTGCGCGCGTTTTCCGCGACGTGGTCCGTCTCGGCAGCGAATCCGACGACCAGCCGTTCGCCCTTGATCCTGGCGACATCCGACAGAATATCCTTCGTCGGCTCCAGGGAAACGGTGAGCGATTCCCTGCTCTTCTTCATTTTCTCCGGATGTTTTTCCACGGGACGGTAATCCGCAACGGCGGCGGCCAGAATCGCGATGGAGCAGGCCGCAAATCGTTCGAGCACGGCGCAGTACATCTCTTCGGCGGTGCGCACATCCACGCGCTCGACTCCCGCGGGCGTATCCAATGCCGTCGGTCCAGTGACGAGCGAAACCTTAGCTCCCCGCCGAGCGGCCGCTTCGGCGACGGCATAGCCCATTTTTCCGGAAGAGCGATTGGTGAGATAGCGGACTGGGTCCAGGTCTTCGCAGGTCGGTCCTGCGGTCACGAGAACGTTCTGGCCTTCCAAATCGTCCTGCGCGTGCAGCACCTCGCGCACGGCCTTGATGATTTCTTCCTGGCCCGCGAGGCGGCCCGCGCCCGTCATTCCACATGCCAGATAACCTTCGTCCGGCTCGACGATGCGCACTCCGCGGGCGCGCAGCATCTCGATATTTTCCTGCGTGGCGGGGTGCTCCCACATGTTGACGTTCATGGCCGGCGCGACGACCACGGGCGCCGCAGTCGCCAAATATAGTGTGGTGAGAAAATCATCGGCGATGCCACGGGCGAATTTTGCGAGGATGTCCGCGGTCGCCGGGGCCACCAAGAGCAGATCGGTGCGCTGGGCAACGGCGATGTGTTCAATGGCGTTTTCGAGATTGGCCTCGCCGCCCGAATTTCCGGCAAACAAATCGGCAATGACTTTCTGGCCGCTCAAGGCGGCAAACGTGAGAGGGGTGACAAACTCGCGCGCGCCGCGCGTCATCACCACTTGCACGCTGAAACCATCCTGTTGGAGGCGCCGCACCAGTTCCGCGGCCTTATAAGCCGCAACGCCGCCGGTCACACCAAGGGTAATTCGCATCTCTGCCTCTACGGCGCATTACTTGCGCCGCTTGTTGCCGTCCTTATCCTCGTCGATCGAAGACGGCTCGGTGAAGTCATACTCGAGCAGACGCTGTTCCAGTTCCTCGCACGCAATTCGCGTGGCCTTGGCGGTTCTGGGATTCTCGAGGAGCGGTGGCGCACCGGCCATGATCTGCCGCGCGCGCCGCGCCGCCAATACCACATAGGCAAACTGACTCTGCGGAGCTTTCGTCAACACGGTCATGTCAGTCATTTCCTCCAAACGATGCCAGAAGTTGATTCACGCTCGCCCTCCTCCGCGCGGTGGAGCAGCGCAGCGCGGTAACAATCGCCTGCGCTTCGCATCCCGCGCGTTCCACGTCCTCGTTCACCACGCAAAAATCGTAGTACTTGCCAAAGGCGGCAATTTCTTCGCGCGCTTTGGCCAGACGCCGCGCGATCTCTTCTTCGGAATCCTGCGCACGGCTACGCAACCGGCGTTCCAATTCCTGGCGCGACGGGGGCAAAATAAAAATCGCCACCGACTCCGGGAGCTTCTCCTTTACCTGGGCCGCGCCTTGCACGTCGATTTCGAGCACCAGATCAAGGCCGCGCTTGCGCGATTCCTCGAGCCATTTCTTTGGCGTACCGTAAGAATGCTTTCCAAAAACTCGCGCGTATTCGAGGAATTCGCCGCGCGCGACCATGGCGTCGAATTCCGCTTCCGAGAGGAAATCATAACACTTCCCGCTGGCCTCGGTCGCGCGGCGCGCCCTGGTAGTACATGAGATCGACGGCATGGTGCCGGGCAACTCCAATATCTTCTGCACCAGCGTCGATTTTCCCGAACCCGACGGCCCCGACACGATCAACAACAGCGGCGCAATTTGTTTTTCCGCGTTCATTCGATGTTCTGCACCTGCTCCCGCAGCTTTTCGATTTCCGCCTTGATCTCCAGCGCGAACCCGGTGATGGCCAGGGCTTCGCTCTCGACGCCGGGGGTCTTCGAGAGCAAGGTGTTGGCCTCACGTTGCATTTCTTGAAGGAGGAAATCCAGCTTCTTGCCCGACTCGCCGGCGGCATCCAGCAGTTTGCCAAACTGCCGCAGGTGGCTCCGCAGCCGGTCCAATTCTTCACTGACATCGCTGCGTTCCGCAAGCAGCGCGGCCTCTTGGGCCAGGCGCGCCGGCTCGATGCCGGCACCTCCGAGCAATTCCTTGAGGCGCGCCTCGAGGCGGCGGGCAAAGGCCGGCCGCAGGGTCGCGGCGAGTTCGCGAACTTTTTCCGTTTGTTCGGCGATGCGAGCGAGCCGCGCGCGCAACTCTTCCGCCAAGTGTTGGCCTTCGGCGCGCCGCATATCATCCAATTTCAAAAGGGCGTCGCGCAAGCAGCCGTCCAGCGCGTTTGCGAGTTGTTCCTGCTCCTCCGCATTCTCCGGGAGGGCTGCTGAAAGCCCGGCAACCACGCCAGGCAAACGAAGCAGCGCAACAACATCCATGCTGGTAGCCGCTCTCGTTTGCTGCCGCAGCTCTTCGGCAACCTTCAAGTAGGCGTGCACCACATTATGGTTCACGGTGACGGGAGCTGCCGTTCCCGGTTCCACGCCCACGTGGATTTCCACATGACCGCGATGGATTTTTTCCCGGACGATTTGGCGAAGCCGAAGCTCGTAAAGATCAAAGCCCTCGGGCAGGCGCAGCTTTAAATCCAGGAAGCGGTGATTGACGCTTTTCACGCTCACGCGCACGGCCCAGCCGTTCTCTTCTCTGCGGGCCTGGGCAAAGCCGGTCATCGAGAGGCACGCAGTCTGCTTTAGTGGTGTCGTAGCCATAGTTTTTTCAGTCATAAGGATTCCGTCGATGCCGTTGGATTGGGCTTGGCAGCTTGGGCAGCCGCGAGCATGCCGTCATCGGCAAATTGGAGATCGTGGAGCCGCGCGTAGGTTCCGCCACGAGCCAACAGCTCCGCGTGTGTTCCGCTTTCGCGGATCTGGCCGTCCTCGAGGACGAGAATTTTGTCGGCGCGCCGGATGGTTCCGAGACGGTGGGCGATTACAAACGTGGTGCGGCCGACCATGAGGTTGGCGAGCGCTTTCTGCACGAACATCTCGGACTCGGAATCCAGCTCGGAGGTGGCTTCATCGAGGATCAAGATGGGCGAATCCTTGAGGATGGCGCGTGCAATGGCAATGCGCTGGCGTTGTCCGCCGCTCAGTCTGGCTCCGCGTTCTCCGATCAGCGTGGAATAGCCTTGCGGCAATTCCATGATGAAATCGTGCGCGAGGGCCGCCTGTGCGGCGGCCTCAACGCGGTCTTTGGGTACATTCGTCAAGCCGTAGCAAATGTTGTTCCACACGGTGTCGTGGAAAAGAATGTTTTCCTGGGAGACGATCGCGAATTGCGAACGCAGCGAACGCAGCGAAACCTCGCGGAGGTCCACGCCATCGATACGGATGGCTCCCGCGGTGACGTCATAGAAGCGCGGAAGAAGATTGACCAGGGTGGTCTTCCCCGCACCGCTGGAGCCGACGATGGCGATCGCTTCGCCTTTTCGCGTCTTGAGGCTGATGCCGCGCAACGTGGGGACCGCGTCGTAGGAAAAGCTCACGTTGTCGAATTCAATTTCGCCGGTAAACGGCGGGAGAGCGCGCGCGCCCGGAGCGTCGGGGAATTCCTCGGCGAGATCGAGGTAGGAAAATACCTGGGTGCTGGCGCCCTGCGCCGCCTGGAACTGCTGGTAAACGTAGCCGAGCCGCTTGATGGGCATGTAGGCATTGAACATGGCATAGATGAACGTGAAAAACTGTCCGCTGGTCATCTGATGCTGGCGAATCTGATCGCGCGCGTAAAGAAGAAGCAGAGGCACGACGACGGCGCCGAGCAAGTCCATCAGCGGCGGAGTGATGACCGCGGCGCGCACCCAGCGCATATTTTCACGAAGCAAGCGGCGCGCCGTCTCGCGAAACTTGCGAATTTCAAAGTCTTCCATGCCGAAAGCTTTGACGACGCGGTTCCCGGTGGCCGTCTCCTGGAGAATTTGGCTCAGGTCGCCGAGGCGCTGCTGGCTGTTCTCGGCGGAGCGCCGGATTTTGCGGCCAAACTTGTTGACGGGAATGACTACCAGCGGCAGGAGAATAGCGGTGGCCAGGGCCATTTTCCAATTGACGAGCAGCATCACGGCGATGAACACCACAAGGGAAAAGCCTTTTTGGAAGAGGTCCGCCAGATAATCGCTCAGAGCCAGGCGCGTGCGTTCGACGCCGTTGATGGCGGTAGAGAGCAGGCGCCCGGTAGGATGGTCGCGAAAGAAACCGACGGGCTGGCGGAGTATTTTCGCGAAGACGGCGTTACGCAGGTCGGTGACCGCCGCATGGCCCACATAGTAGATTTGCGTGGCGCCGAGATATTCCGCGACAGCTTTTGAGAAGAAGACGATGACGAGCGTGAAAGCGAAAACGGTCCAGACGTTATGGATGCTGGGAGGGAAAAAGTTGTTGAGGTAGATAACTTTCTCGGTACCGGGAAATTTTACGAGAGGCAGCAGGGGGCCGGAAACCGAAGGATTGAGGACGCGGTCCACGGCCGGCGTCACCATCAGGGCGATGACGCCTTCCGCGAGCGCCACGAACGCGAGCAACACCATGCCCGATATCATGCGAAAAGAATAGGGCTTGACGTAATTCAGCAGCCGCCGCAGTTGTGGTGAAACGATCGAGGCCAATCCCCAGGCTCCCCTGCACTTCCCACTTGGTACGCTAGTGCGGCGGCTTGGCGTGTGTCAAGTTTCAGAGGACTGATTCACTTGTCGATGTCGCGGTGCACGACTTTCGCGATGTACCGCCGCTTGACCAGCGACTTCTTCACCGCCTCCGCCAGCATGACCGAACGATGCTTTCCGCCGGTGCAGCCGAAGGCGATGGTGAGGTAACTTTTTCCTTCGCGAATGTAATGCGGAATTAAATAGATGAGCAGGCCCTGGATGCGCCGCAGAAATTCTCCGGTCTGCGGAAAGGACCGGATGTAGCGCCGCACCTTGGGGTCAATACCCGTGAGCGGGCGGAGCCTGGGGACGAAATGCGGATTGGGCAGAAAGCGGACGTCAAAGACCAGGTCGGCATCGGTGGGCAGGCCGTATTTGTAACCGAAGCTGACGAGCGAGACGAGCATGGGGCGATTGCCGGAATTCTTGAACCGGCGGGTCACGAACTGCCGGAGCTCGTGCACGTTGAATTGCGTGGAGTCGATGACCACATCGGCGAGCTTGCGGATCGGCTCCATCAGCGCGCGCTCATGGCTTAAGCTCTCGCGGACCGAAAAGTTCTTGCCCAGTGGATGCGGCCGCCGCGTCTCGCTATATCTCCGCAACAGCGCATCTTCATTCGCTTCGATAAATACCAGCGTGATGGGATGGTCTTTCTTGAGATGTCTCAGGAGCGGCGGCAATTTCTCGAGCTGCAGACCTTCCCGCGCGTCCACCAGCAGCGCCGCGCGCGCAAAATCGCCTTCGCCTGCGCCATGCAGCTCCGCAAAAATGGGAATCAATTCCACCGGCAGGTTGTCCACGCAATAAAAGCCCATGTCCTCAAAGGCTTTAAGGACGTTACTTTTGCCGGAACCGGAGAGGCCGGTGAGGATGACGAGTTGCCGCGAATCGTTTCTCGTGGGCGGCTTCACAGGATGCGCCGGCTCAGCTCTTCACCCGGCGCTGGTGAGTGCTGGGAATTCTCATGTCTTCGCGGTATTTCGCCACCGTGCGGCGGGTCACGTGGATGCCCGCGTCGTCGAGCTTTTTGGCAATTTGCTCGTCGGTCAGCGGCTTGGCGGAATCTTCTTCCTCGATCATTTTCTTCACCACGCGCTTGAGCGTCAGCAGCGACATGCCGCCGCCCTCGGGGCCGTTGACGGACTCGCTGAAGAAAGAACGCAGCTCGATGACGCCCTGAGCGGTGTGGGCATACTTGCTGGCCACGGCGCGGCTGACGGTGGAGGGATGCACGCCGACCTCTTCCGCGACTTCCTTGATCATCATGGGCTTCAGCGCGTCGGGGCCGTGGTCCAGGTATTCCGCTTGCCGCGCGATGATCGACTGGCACACGCGCAGAATGGTGTGCTTGCGTTGTTCGATGTTCTTCATCAATTGGATGGCCGCGGTGAAGCGCTCCTTGACGTAATTTCTTACGTCGCGGTCGGCGGCATCGCGCGCCAGCAGGCGCCGATAGGTGGGGCTCAAGCGCAGTTGCGGGAGGTCGTCTTCATTTAGGAAAGCCACCCACTGGTCGTCCACCTTGCGGAAGTAGACGTCCGGCTCGACCAGGCGCGGTTCCGTCTTGTTGTAGCGCAGGCCGGGGCGCGGATCGAGCTTTTTGATCACTTCCAGCGAGCGCTTCACCACTTCCAGCGGACGGTTCAGCGCGCGGGCAATTTCCTTGAGCTGGTTGGACTGTACCTGCTTCAAATGCTCGGAAACGATCTGGTGCGCCAAGGTATTCTGGGGATCAAAGGCTTTCAGCTGCAGCAGCAGACATTCGCGCAAATCCCGCGCGCCCACCCCGATGGGATCGAAATCCTGCACCACCGCCAGCGCATCTTCCAGATCGTCGTGCGAATACCTCCCTGTTTGCGCCAGTTCCTCGGTGGAAGCCGTCAAATATCCGTTTTCATCCAGATTCCCGATGATGCTCTCGGCAATTTCCTTCACCGTGTCCGAGCAGATGGTTACGCTCAATTGCCACGCCAGATGATCGCTGAGCCCGCTGGGCGAGGAAAGAAACTTTTCGAAGGATGGCCGCTCCGACACTTCGCGTTCCTGCGACTTGCCGCCGTCTCCGCCGGTATCCAGATACTGGTTAAAAAAACTTCCAACGTCGAATTCATCGAAGGGATTGGCTTCGGGCTTTTCCGGAACCTTTTCCGTTTCCGCTTTCAGGAAAGTTTCGTCGCTGTAATTGTCGGTCTGGGTGGCTTCTTCGCTGAGCTCTTCGAGGACCGGGTTGGCAATCATCTCCTGGTTGATCATCTCGCGAAGCTCGAGGCGGTTCAGCGCCAGCACGCTGACCATCTGCACCAGACCAGGCGTCAGAATCTGCTTCTGCGACACTCTCAGGTTGAGTTTGAGTCCCTGCCAAGCCATCGGTCGTCCCGTCTTTTCTCTCCGTTGCCCTTAGACTAATTCAGGCGAAAATGATCGCCCAGGTAAACCCGCCGCACTTCCGCGTCATTACTTAGCGCCAGCGGAGTGCCCTTGGCCATTATCTTCCCATGATTCACGATGTAGGCGCGGTCGGTGACGCTCAATGTTTCCCGCACGTTATGGTCGGTGATTAGCACGCCGATTCCCGAGCGGCTCAACTCGCGAATGATCTCCTGTAGATCCTTTACCGTTAGAGGGTCGATTCCGGAAAATGGTTCGTCGAGCAAAATGAAGGAAGGCTGCAGGGTCAGTGAGCGGGCGATCTCCAGTCGCCTGCGTTCGCCGCCCGAAAGCGTGTAGGCCTTGCTGGTTCTAACCGTTTCGAGCCCCATTTGCACCAGCAGTTCCTCGAGGCGGTCGCGCTGCTGTTCCGGCGTGAGAGGAAGGGTCTCCAGCACCGCGAGCAGGTTTTCCTCGCTGGTCAATTGGCGAAAAACCGAGGGTTCCTGAGGAAGGTAGCTAATCCCGCTGCGGGCCCGGAGGTACATGGGAAGGTCGGTGATCTCATCGCCGTTGAGAAGAACCCGGCCGGAGTCGGGTCGTGCCAGACCAACGAGAATATAGAAGGTAGTGGTCTTTCCGGCACCGTTGGGGCCTAACAATCCTACGACTTCACCCTGGCCGATTTCCAAGTCAACATCGTCAACAACCTTGCGGCCACGGTACGATTTACTGAGATCGACGGCCTGGAGCTTCAGCATACCTCGTCACGAGTGACCGCCAGGCGGTCACGTCATTTCTCGACTCGATGTTTCGTCAAAGTTCGCGAACCATTTTCCGAGCCCACGATGATCGTATCATCCGCTAAAAAGAAGGTCAATTGACGGCCCGTGGTGGTGCCTTCGTTAGCGTCGTAAAGTGTTGGATTTCCTCCGCTCATCACGAATTTTCCGTCCGCCGCAGTGTACTCGCCCTGCTCCGCGGTGGCCCGGCGTGGCCCTTGCTCGACCACCACGCCGCCTGTTCCCACGGCCCGGCTGATCTGCTGAGCGCCGCCCGGGGCGTTTGCTCCGCTGCGGACTGTGGTGCCGTTACCGTCATTGGTTGCGTGCACTCCTGTCCGCGCTGCGCGCGTGAAATAGAGTTCCAGAGCGGCGCCCCGCATCCTTTGCTCGGCGCTCTGCACCACCACGTTCTTCTCCAGGTGCGCGCGATTTTCCGCGTCTCGATAGGTGAGGCTGCCTGCTGTAACGTGCCACAAGCTGGGGTTCTTCGCCGCGCTTGGCGTGGCCGTCACCGGCGCCTGTCCTGGCGCACGCAACGAGGCCGGCACAGCCGCTTGCGGAAACACGGCTCGCACGTTCCCATTCGCATTCAACGTGCGCGCATCTCGCAGCAATTCAATCGAATCCGCCTCCAGGACCGAATCCCCCTGCCACAAACGCGCATGCCCGGTATAAAGCGCGCGTCCCGTCTTGGAATTCGCTTGCATCGTGTCCGAAGAAATGTTCGCCGCCGCGGGCGCAAGCTGGATCCCGCTCGCTTTCGCCGAGAAATCCGTGGATCGCACTCCGCCCTCGGCTCGAATCTCCCCCGTTCCTTGCGCGAAGGTGATGCGCGAGGCGTGCGTTTCCGTGGTGGCATCTCTCGCTACCGCTTGTCCGGTCAAGACGGCCGTCCGCGCCGCGCGCAAAAAGGTGGCGTGCTCCGCCTGGCCGCTGCGGTCTCCTTCCCGGAGTTTCACGTCGCCTTGCAAATCCATCTGTGACCAGGCACCGCTCGCCAGCATTTGCGCCACGCCGTTTTTCGCGGTGGCCGTCTGCACCGGTTTTCCCTCCAAGGCTCGCTCCGTCTGCACATTTCCCACCGCTTGCAATTGCCTGGCTTGGCCCTGGGGCCCAAAATCCATCGCCAGTTTGTCGGCTTGCAGTCGCGTTCGCGCGGCGGCGGCGCCCGCTACAGCCGCGTTGGTCCACTCGATGCTCCCGGCGCTCAGGGTCTCCGCTCGTTTCGGTTCGCTGCGTTCCCCTTCTTTTCCGCCCGTAAACTCCATCTTCAGCGCTGCGGTTTGTAATTTCCGCGTGTCGCCGGTTTTGCCGGTCTGGGTGTTCAGAATCACGTCACCTTTTAGATTCAATTCTTTCGGCTGACTCACACGCGGCCAAAGATGCAGCGTCGCCGACCGCGCGCTGAACTCATCTTTTTCCGCCGCACCGCGCCGCGAACCGCGCACGCTTCCCGCCGCGTCCACGCGCGTAACCCATCCCGCAGGCGCAAAACCGGCGGTTAGCGTGTCGCCGCTTATCGCCATTTCTCCCCGCGCACCGAGCGAGGTCAGCTCCGGCCTCTTCCCCGCCGCACCCGATGTGGCTACCAGTTTCTCCGCGTGGAACGCCGCGTCCAGCGCCAGAGTCAGTTCCCCCGCCGTCAATCGCGCCGTCTTCGTTTCGGCTTGTGCGGACCCCACGAGATGCAGGGTCCGCGTATCCCTTCCAAAATCCAGGCTTGCGCCGTTGACATGGACTGCTTCTCCGAACGCGGCTTTTCCAGCCTTATTCGCTGTGTCACTCAAGGGAGCCTGCGCCAGCGTCA
>JAYVMO010000182.1:0-6746 GCA_043758915.1 Acidobacteriota bacterium
GGCGGTTGAGGCTGAATACTGGAAACAGCGCCGCCGCCGCAACCCAGGCACGCCAACGCGATAACGAGTGAAATTGCAACCGGGAGGACCTGTCGTATCCGTCCCATCTAAGAACCCCGCACACTTCCTGCGCTTCTAGCCGGGGGCCATGCCCGTGTGACCAAAAAACCTGGCCCTCGTTTACCCTGAAAGGAAGCTCGCGGCAAAGGTTACTCTAAATAAGATACTTGTCAAGATAAGAAATACAATAGCAGGTAGATTGCTGAGGATAAAATGAAGCGCGGCGCGGATTCATCGCCCGCGCCGCGCTTTGGGAATTTGAATTGAAATTATTTGCTAAATAGTCTTGGCCGCCGGGGCGCCCGCCGGAGCAGTTGAGCCCCGCGCAAACGCATTCCCGCCGGATTCTTTCTCCGCGCTCTTATCAATCTCGATGGAGCCCTTAAAGTACGCCCCGTCTTCGATCATGATCCTCGCGGTCGTCAGGTCGCCGTTGACGGATCCATCCTTCTTGATTTCGATCCGGTCTTTCGCTCGAAGATTTCCCTTCACCGTGCCGTACACCACCACCTCGCGGGCAATGATGTCCGCAGTTACTTTTGCCGTGGCCCCCACGGTCAGCTTCCGCTCATCAAGCTGGATCAGTCCTTCGACCGAACCATCGATCAGCAGATCCTCGTTGCCGGAGATTTCGCCTTTCACGTGCAGGCTAGATCCCAGCCGCGCCGTCGCACGGTCCGCAGTCGCACCCAATGGACGCATCGCATCTGTACTCATCGCCGTTGTTCCCTCCCAAGTCGCCGGAGCGGGCTTCGGCGCCTGATTCGAATGTAATTTTTTTTGCTCCGGTTGCGCGGCTTGCGGCGTATCCGGTTTCTTATTCCCCCACATCGGACCTCCTCAGGGAAAGCGCCACCCCACGCAGATTTCCGGCCGGGTACAGCAAACTCTATTCCTCGGTATCCCTGGCCGCAAATAAACTGTGCTTCCGCTGTTCCAGTCAGTTACTACACCTTGGGACAGGCTGCGTCTTCGCTCCCGCGTGAATCTACGCTGAATTGTTCGTGAGTTTCACTGCGTCTTTTCCTGCGGGTTTCGGCGCCTGGTGTGAAGTTCTTAATGCTACTCGGCAGAAGATATTCTGTTTTGCTATGAGGTAGGCTTGTCAGGCACCGGCTGCGACCGCGCCAGGTAGCTCACCGCATGGAGAATGTCCTGCAGCGGCAGCTCTTCATGCATGGTGAAAATCTCGTCGATGCCTTCGCGCGGCCAGTTCGCGTCGCGCAGCTTCTCCACCGTGAGCAGCAACACGCGGCAGCCCCTCGCCTTGCATGTGCGGACAAACTCCTGCCATTTTTCGTAGGAACTTACGCAGAGGATGGTGAGAGCTCGGCTTTCCGGCATGCGCTGCCCCCTGAACCCTGAATGGCCCAGATGCGCCCCGCGCGGCGTTAGCTGCGCCGCGAGCGCGAATTATACTGCGCGCTAACTCGCCGGATACAAAAATTGCAAGAATGGCCCGACGCGTTGCGCCCATGCCGCTTCGTTGTGCTCGCCGCCTTCGATCCGTTCATAGTGCAGGTCGCGTTCGTACTGCCATCCTTTTTCCAGCAGCACGTCCCGGAATTGCTCCACGTCTTGCACGATTCGCGGACCTTCTCGCGTTCCGATATCCAGCCAAATCCGCGGCCTTTCATGCACCTGCGCCGCGGCCAGAAAACGGTGCATGACGTGCTGGTTCCACCAGACCGACGGCGACAGCGCCGCAATCCTACCGAACACATGCGGCATTTTGAGTCCCAGATAAAGCGATACCAGTCCTCCCAGCGACGATCCCCCGAGCCCCGTGTGCGCCGCGGCCGATAATGTGCGGTACTCGCCATCCACAAACGGCTTCACCTCTTCGATCAGGAATTTCGCATAGCGGTCTGCACGCCCTCCGCCCAGCTTCGGCACTCGCGTCGGAGTGTATTCGCGGATGCGCTGCTTTCCCGTGTTGTAAATCCCCACGATAATCAGCGGCTCGACCGCGCCGGTGCCGATAACGTGATTCGCGGTCTGCCCCACGTGCCAGTCCATACCGGGAATGAATGACGTCGCGCCGTCAAAAAGATTTTGCCCGTCGTGCAGGTAGAGCGCGGGAAAGTGCCGCCAAGGCTGCTCGTTGTAACCCGGCGGGAGATAAACGATAAGGTCGCGCTGGTTTCGCAGGAAACGCGAGCGGAACTGTTCGTGTTTGCGGAGTTGTCCAGCGCTCACGGTGCGATTTTTACCAACAGCTCTTTCGCCGCAAGATGCTGTCCCGTGTTTGCCGCCGAAGTTGCGCGAACTTCCGACGCCCCGGCCTTCTTCAGTTGCGCAAGTTCCGTTTGCAGCCGAGCCCAGGCTTTCGCGTCTCGTTTGGTGGCTAATGCCGCATTCAGATCGGAATAGAAATCCAACAGTTCTGCTCGCAAATCTTGTGAAATCCCCGCGAAGTTATTCTCTGCAAGCTTGTCCAGCAGCTGGGCGTGCGTGTCGTCATTCATTTGATATTTCCCCGGCCCGCTGACTTCGCCCAAATCGAAATTATCGTTTGGCAGGTGCAGGCGTCCTTTCCGCTCCTCCGCGAGCAAATGGCGATACCGTTCCAGCGTCGCATTGAAGCTGGCTTCGAACATTTGCTCCGTCTGCGGCGTCGGCGTCTTGAATTGCAGTACCTTCAAGGGCCCGATTTTGGGAATCAGCTTGGAGAGAAATGCCAGGAATTTCTCTCCAAAACTGGGTTTTGGATAGTCCTTGCCCCATTGGCGCTCATAGTTTGCCCGCGAAAGATTGAAGAGAAACTTTTTCTTTGTCATGCCCGGAAGGTCGCCTTTGATTTCATCTTTCTTTAGGCTCCACGCGATCCGCGTCGCTTTGGGCAACAGCTTGCTCACGTCCCGCCGGTAAGAATTCAACGCTCTTGATTCATCGAGCAATACGTTCTTCAATTCCAGGCCATACGTCTCGCAGAACGCCCGGTCCAGCAGATCCCGCGCCACTTCGAAACCGATGAAATCGTGGTAGCTGTCCGGTGCGTACCTTTCTTGCGCAACCTCCAGGACGTCGAACCCAAATTCGGTCTTCACGTGCGCAAGGGGATCCTGCTCGTAGGAAACGCTGTCCCCATACTTTTTCCTTAGTTTGGGATAGAGAATCGGGACCGCGCGATTCGTTCCGATTCTGTGACCATCGTTGTCCGCCGCATAGTGCGCCATGGCCCCCAGCGCGAATGCGTATTCGTCCAAATCCTTTGCGTCGCGCAGTAGTGCCACGATGAAATCTCCGCTGCGCACGTAATGCGTCAGGTCGCTGAAAAAATGGCTCCCATACGGGTAGTACCCCATGTCCTGAATAATGGATCCACCGTAGGCGTAGGCTTGCGCTCCACTGAGCTGCTCTTCGGTTGCGTCAGGAAATTTCTTCAGAAGCGCCGGCTTGAGGTGCGTCTCCCAAGTCGCATCGATGATGGCTTCGTGCGAAAGCACCGCGTACGCCCGCGTTGGGCTCGGCCACGCTAGAACGACCGCCATCACGCAGGCCAGCCCCAAGCGCAGACCGGAACGAAGCAGTTCCCGCGCATGAGCGCGTCGAAATTCTTCTTCAAGCACGTGTCTGCAAAAGCTTCTCTCGGAATTCATCAACGCTCGAGCAGCGGCTACGCATGGAAAATCGGCGCACCGGCCACTTCTCCGTCGCGGTAAGATCGGAAATCAATCCGTCTGTTGGAATATACGGGAAAACCGAGACCGAGAGCTAGCGAGAAAGCGCTTCTTGGAAGCGCTCAGTATTTTCTCAAAACACCGATCACGCGCCCTTGAATCTTCACGTCGTTCGCGGCCACGATGATCGGTCCCATCTCGGAATTCGCTGGTTGCAGCCGGATCTTTCCGGGACCCTCGCGATAAAATCGCTTCAACGTCGCTTCATCCCCTCCCACCAATGCCACAACAATGTCTCCGTTATTTGCCACCTGCGTCTCCTCGCAGACCACGTAGTCTGCATCCATAATATGGTCCTCGATCATCGAGCTGCCCTTCACTTGCAGCACGAATGAATTGCCGCCGCGCACGAAATCTCCCAGTGAAATCGTCTCGCGCTCTTCCACTGCTTCCAGCGGCCGCCCCGCGGCGATGCGCCCCACTAGCGGCAATTCCTGTATCTTCCTCTCGATCACCTGTTCTCTCACCGATTTCGGCAGTTGTAAAATCTCGATCGACCGGCTCTGGTTATACCCGCGCCGGATAAATCCCTTCTTCTCCAGCGTCGTGATGTGCTTGTGTACCGTCGCCAGCGACGTCAGCTTCAACCCTTTCCCGATCTCTTCAAAGCTCGGCGCGTAGCCATGCTTGGTCTCGAACGTCACAAGGTAGTCCAGCACTTCCTTCTGTCGTTTTGTCAGCGTCATCGTCGGCCTCCTCGCACCTTCTCTGCGTCACTACTCTAGGCGAAAAGAAAGCGAACTTCAAGCGCAAATTCCCGCACTCTGCTCATGCTGCCACTTCTTCACTGCCGCGCTTCTGCGCATCTTCTTCTATGACCGCAGGCGCTTCCTCGAACTCGCCGCCGTCACAAACTACTGATCGAGAGCCTTGCGGTACGAGCATCTCCTCCGAATCTTTGGCCCTTTCCGCAGGAACCCTGTAATCTCACGCTGCTCCCCTGCGCCTCCTTTTATAAAGACACATGTTGCCGCGCGGCGGACTCTCTCCGCGCCGCGCGCGGGCCGGTATGGTATTCTCTTCTCCTAAGCTCCTGGCGGTTCGTTCCAGAATCCATCCTGCTCTCCGCGCCGCCTGATCCCAGAGCTTGAGCCGCACTCCCTTGGGGGGATGTAATCGGGGAGTTCATTCCAGAGCAGGAGTTTAGGATCCCATGTCTACATTGACAGATATTCCCCTGCCGAAGGCCAAGCGCGAAATCATCGACCGCGCCGTCATCCGCTTCGCCGGTGACTCTGGCGACGGCATGCAGATCACCGGCAGCCAGTTCACCAACACCGTCGCGCTCTACGGCAACGATATCGCCACCTTCCCCGACTATCCCGCCGAAATCCGCGCCCCTGCGGGCACCATTCCCGGCGTCAGCGGCTTCCAGCTTCATTTTTCTTCCACCGACATATACACCCCCGGCGACGCCATCGATGTCCTCATCGCCATGAACCCGGCCGCTTTGAAAACCAATCTCGCCGACCTCAAGGCCAACGGCATCCTCATCGTCAATTCCGACAGCTTCACCGAAAACGATCTGCGCAAGGCGCAGATGACCGTCAATCCCCTCGAAGATCATTCGCTCGACAAGTTCCGCCTCTTCTCCGTCGAGCTCGAGCGCCTGACCCGCCGCTCCCTCGAACATCTCGGCCTCGACGCCAAATCGATGGACCGTTGCAAGAATTTCTTCGCTCTCGGCATGTGCTATTGGCTTTACAACCGCTCCACGGACTCCACCGTCCGCTGGATCGAAGACAAGTTCAAGAACAAGCCGCTCCTCATCGAAGCCAACAAGCTCGCCATGAAAGCTGGCTATTCCTACTGCGAAGCCACCGAAGCCTTTCAAATCACTTACGAAATTCCGCCCGCCCAGCTCACCCCCGGCCTCTACCGCAGCCTCAGCGGCAATCAAGCCCTGGCCCTCGGCTTCGTCACCGCCGCGCAAAAATCCGGCCTCACGCTTTTCCAGGGCAGCTACCCCATCACCCCCGCATCCGACATCCTCCACGAACTCTCGCAGTATAAAGATTTCGGCGTCATGACTTTCCAGGCCGAAGACGAAATCGCCGCCATCACCTCCGCCATCGGCGCAGCCTACGCTGGTGCGCTCGCGATTACCACCACTTCCGGCCCCGGCATGGCCTTGAAGACGGAAGCTCTCGGGCTGGCCGTCGCCGTGGAAATTCCTCTCATCGTCTGTAACATTCAGCGCGGCGGTCCTTCGACTGGCCTTCCAACAAAAACCGAACAAGCCGACCTGCTCCAGGCGCTCTTCGGCCGCAACTCCGAAGCTCCCATTCCCGTTCTCGCTGCCTCCACCCCCTCCGACTGCTTCTGGGTCGCCATCGAAGCCGCTCGCATCGCCATCAAGTACATGGTCCCCGTGATCATTCTCTCCGACGGCTATCTCGCCAATGGCGCGGAACCCTGGCGCATTCCTGACCTCAGCGACATCCCGGAAATCCCTGTTCATTTCGCCACGGAACCCAACAGCCCCAACGGCTTCCTGCCCTACAAACGTGACCCGCAAACTCTCGCGCGTCCCTGGGCCATTCCCGGCACTCCCGGTCTCGAGCACCGCATCGGGGGCCTCGAAAAGCAGGACGTCACCGGCAACATCAATTACGAGCCGCTCAATCACGAAAACATGGTGCGCATCCGCGCTGCCAAGGTCGCCGCCATCGCGCAGGACATTCCCAACTTGCTCCCCGCCGGTGATCCCGAAGGCGATCTCCTGATTGTCGCCTGGGGTTCCACGCACGGCTCCATAACCGCCGCCCTCAAGTCCCAGCGCGCCAAGGGCCGCAAGATCGGCCATCTCCATCTGCGGCATCTCAACCCGCTTCCTTCAAACCTCGGCGAGATCATCAAGCGCTACAAAAAAGTTCTCGTGCCCGAGCTCAACATGGGCCAGCTCATCTGGCTTCTGCGCGCCAAGTTTCTTGTGGACGCCATCGGCCTCAACAAAATTCAGGGCCGCCCCTTCAAGCAGCTCGAAGTGGAACAAAAAATCGA
>JAYVMO010000183.1:0-3084 GCA_043758915.1 Acidobacteriota bacterium
TTTGCACGAACGCAAAATGGGCGAACTGCAGGGCGGCCAGAAAGTTCGCGTGCTTCTGGCGCAAGCGCTCTTCGGAAATCCCTCGGCACTGCTCCTGGACGAGCCCACCAACAACCTGGACCTCGATTCCGTGCACTGGCTGAAAGAATATCTTTGCGAATACCACGGCGTGCTGATCGTGATTTCCCACGACCGCCATTTTCTGAACAGCGTTTGCACCCACATCGCGGACATCGACTACCAGACCATCATCATGTATCCCGGCGGTTACGACGACATGGTGCTGGCCAAAACGCAGATTCGCACTCGCATGGAAGCCGACAACGCCGTCCGGGAAAAGAAAATTTCCCAGCTGAATGATTTTATCGCCCGCTTTTCGGCCGGTACGCGTTCCGCGCAAGCCACCTCGCGCAAGAAGGAGGTGGAGCGGTTGCAGACTTCGGAACTGGCCCGCTCCAACATTCAGCGTCCCTACATTCGATTCCAATTCGAGAAGCCGTCCGGGCGCTTGCCGCTGGAAATCAAAAAGCTCAGCAAATATTACGACGGACTGAAAGTCATCGAGCATTTCTCCGCCAGCGTCACGCGCGGGGAGAAAATCGCGCTGACCGGCCGCAACGGTATGGGCAAAACTACCATGCTGAAATCGCTGATCCGCAGCGCGGGCGAATTCATCGGCGAAAATGAACGGCAATTTACCATCGATTCCGGGAACGCCGTTTGGGGGCATGAAGTCTCGGTCGGATATTTTCCCCAGGACTTCACTTACACGATCGACAAGAGCAAAGGCACCACGGCCATGGACTGGCTGTGGCAGTTTCAGCCGCAAGCTCCGCAGGAAGAGATTCGCGGCCTGCTTGGACAGATGCTCTTCAGCGGTGAAGACGCCTTAAAGCCCACTTCCGGACTTTCCGGAGGCGAGTGCGCGCGCCTGATTTTCTGCAAGCTGATGCTGCAGAAAGCCAATTTCCTGGTCCTCGATGAGCCCACCAACAACCTGGACCTGGAGTCCATCAACGCGCTCAACATCTCGCTGCAAAAGTATGAGGGTACTGTGTTGCTGGTCACCCACGACGAAGACGTGCTCGACGAAGTGGCCACGCGCATCTGGCATTTCAAAGACGGCAAAATCGAAGACTTCAAGGGCGTGTACGAGGAATTTCAAGCCGCAAGCGCTGCGAAGCCCGCCGCGGCTTCCAAGTCTCGTTAAGCACTCGCTGCCATGGTCACTGCCATCGCAGAAGATCCACGAAATAAAACCGGGAGAAGTCACTGAGCGCTTGTCCCGGTTGTTTTCTCCGCATAATTTCTCTACTGCGGGTTCAAACCCTTCAGCAGATGTTTTGTGGCTTCTTCCGATTGATAAGGCGACAGCTTCCGCCCATTTAGTTCTCTCCGGCTGATGGCGCGGTACGCCAGCTTGCGAGGGCTACGTAGCGCGATATCCAGAACAAATGTTCCTTCTCGGTAGCGCACATTCCGGTACCAAACTTCCGGCGCTCCCCATCCCCAACCCCAGCCCCATCCGTAGCCGTAATAGCCGCCGGGATAAACGTCCTGCACCACAGCGTTCCGCGTCTTCACCGCGACGTGATAATCCACCAACAAATCGGCCGCTGCGGCGTCCTTCACCATCACCAAGCCCTTGGAAGCCATGGTTTTTTCAATCGCGGCTTGCAATTGTTGGCGGTTCGCTTCGGTATTCCAGTCGCGGTTGCTTTCCAGATGTTCCCGCGGTTGCGGCGCTGAAGTAATCACGTCGCGCGAAACAACCGGCTGACGGCCTTCACCATTGCGTTTTGCTGCATCTATTCTTCCAGGTTCCGGCTCGTTCATCGGTCTCCACGCCCAGGTCATACCGCGTGTCAATTTGATTTCCGGATCGCGAAGCACTTCCACGTTGTCATCGCAGCCGGACAGTGCGAGTCCCCCCATCAGGACCGCCGAAAACAGCACAACGCTTGTAACTCTCTTTCCCAAGTTCACTTGACGTACCTCCACGCTATTAGAAACACGGCTTAACAAAAAAAGTTGGCTGGAAAGAATGCCACCGGGAATTATGCGGACAGATGCAGTTTTCTATCCTTGTGGTGCGGTTGGTACAGGCCGCATGCACGCCTTGGTCTCCTTTGGTATGATAGTCTTTTGAAAATTCAGCAACTTAGGAAGAAGATGGCAACGCAAACTGAGGCAAAGATACTGCTCCGCGTCCGGCCCCGTGGTTTCTGTGCCGGCGTGGTGCGAGCCGTGGATATCGTCGAACTGGCTCTGGAGGCCTACGGAGCGCCGGTCTACGTTCATCACGAAATCGTGCACAACACCTACGTGGTGGAACAGCTCCGACGTCGCGGCGCGATATTCGTGGAAGCCATCGAAGAGGTTCCCCACGGAGCGGTGCTGGTCTTCAGCGCCCATGGCGTGCCCCCAACGGTTCGCAAGGAAGCCAAAGATCGCGCGCTCCGCGTCATTGACGCCACCTGCCCGCTGGTCACCAAGGTGCACCTGGAAGCGCTGAAGTTTGCCCGCGAAAAGCGCACCATCATTTTGATCGGCCACAAGGACCATCAGGAAATCGTCGGTACTTCAGGCGAAGCTCCGGATCGTACCATCGTGGTTGATTCGATCGCCGCAGTGGACGCGCTGGAAGTCGAAGACCCCGAAAAACTCGCTTTTCTCACGCAAACCACGTTGAGTCTGTACGACACTCAGGAAATTGTGGCCCGCCTCCGCCAGAAGTTCCCCAAGATCATCGGGCCCGCCAGCGATGACATTTGTTACGCAACACAAAATCGCCAGGAAGCCGTCGAACAGGTTGCCAAGGATGTGGACCTGATTCTGGTGGTCGGCTCGCAGAACAGTTCCAACTCCAACCGCCTGGTGGAATTGGCACGGCGCCTGGACCGCAAGGCCCGGCTGATTGATTCGGCCGCGGACATTAATCCCGAGTGGCTGGAAGGCGTTACCCGCGTCGGGCTCACCGCGGGAGCTTCGGCTCCTGAAGTTCTGGTGGAGCAGGTCAGCGAGCGGCTGGCGCAATTTGGTTTTACCGATCAACGCGATCTGGACTTGATCCGCGAGGATGTG
>JAYVMO010000184.1:0-13262 GCA_043758915.1 Acidobacteriota bacterium
GCTTGTTCCAGTAACCCGCGAAATTGCTCGACATACTCCGCGTCACGCTTCAGCCGGAGTGGCTCCTCAATCGGCAACGTCGCGTATTGGCGCACGCGAGCATCCCCGGCGGAAAACTTCAGGAAGTGTCCCTGCGGCAAGCGGCGAATACCACGGAACACCGTGCGCTCTGCCTCCTGACAAAATCCCTGCAAGAGAAAATCGCCGATGAATCTCGGATCGAGCGCCGCGGTCACCTCCGGCGCCAATCGCAGCACGTCCAGCGTATTGCTGAAATAGATCCGCTGCCCCGCCTGCGCATAAAGAAATGGCCGAATGCCCAGTAGATCGCGCGCGCACCAGAGCGTCTTTGCCACCTCATCCCAGACGGCAACCGCCAAGTCACCCAGCAGTTTTTCGAAACTCGCTTCGCCCCACTGCCTCCATGCGTGCAGGATGAGCTCTTCGTCGGTGGCTTCCGCGGAAATGGATTCGCCTCGCTGCCCGAGCTCTCGCCGGAGTTCCTCTCGCCCATCCAGCCGCACGTCCCCGATCAGCCACGTGCGTCCATCGAGCGAACACGGCTGCACCTCCGCTTGCGGCGCAGGGCCGGTGCGCAGCAGCGTGAAGCAAAATCCCGCCCCGGACCGCACCGACACTTGCTTCGCGTCCGGCCCGCGAAACGCCAGTCCCGCGGCCATCTTCTCGAGCACGCGACTATCCGGCGCAGACCCGTCGCCGTTCACCATGCCGGCAAAACCACTCATCTCCGCTCCGGCTGATTTGGTGAAATCTCTCCCTCAAATGCCGCGTAGTGCTGGTGCCGGGCTTCCGGCTCGTTCAACGCGGCCCCTCGGAACTCCACCCACGCGTGGGCTTCAAACTTTGCGCTTTCCTTTCGAATTCCGATGCGCAGTTGCGACACGATCCCCTGCCTCCCCAGCAGCCACCACAGCGCCAGCGATTCCTCGAGACACGTCGGACTCCCTACGCCATGGTGTACCGCGGCGCGCACCATGCGCGCCGTAAGCTCGGCGCACGACTCCGGAGAAGCGCATGTCTTTTGGTTCGCAGCGGGAAGGAATTTCTGCAAGCTTGCTTGGGTCGCGCCAAAACCGCGTGCCCGCAAGCTGATCGAAAGCAGCGGTAACAGAATCGCGGCCCGCAGGAAAATACCCTGCGCCGCGGGTTCCAGGGCCCTAAAGCGCCGGAGCCGTTCCCACATCAGCGGGAATGACCTCGAGCAGTCCGTGCTCCATGAGCCGGCTCAGAAGTTCCGTGAGATTTGCTCGAAGCAATTCCGGCTCCACGTCAAATTCCGCAAGCAGTTCCTGAAACGCCGCATCGATGCTGGGCGCCGAGGTGACCAGTTGCCACATTCGCGTTCCCGTCTCATCCAGACCGAAGTATCGCTCCGTATCAAGATTCAGGAGCACGCACTCTCTGTCGAGAAAACGCACCAGCACGTCGGTCGGCACATTGGCTCGTTCCGTAAAAGACACCATGCAAGCCGCTCCTCTGCGGAAACCCGCAAGCGCCAATTTTGACTGCGTGGGCGGGAGGGAAGCCCTAGCGGTAGTATTCTACCGGGGATTGTCGGCATTCGCCACGCACCCTCTTCCGCGCCCGCGGTTGCCCGATTGTTTTCGGGGGGAAGACAAGTTATAAGTTTCTGGGTGCCTCCAACCGCCATCGCCGTCGATTCTCTCCACAAGTCCTTCCCGCCTACGCGCAGCGGTTGGCGTGCTTTCGTGCAGCCGTTCGAGAAGCCCACCGCCGTGGCCCTCGCGGGCGTCTCCTTTGAAGTGCGCCACGGCGAAGCGCTGGCCCTGCTCGGCGCCAACGGCGCCGGCAAATCCACGCTCCTGCGCATCGTGGCCACCCTTCTCCTCCCTTCCAGCGGCGCCGCGCGCGTCGCCGGTCACGATGCCGCGCGCGAGCCCCGCGCCGTCCGCCGCCTCCTCGGTTATCATGCCGGCACGGACCACGGCTTCTACGCTCGCCTTACGGGACGCGAGAATCTGCTCTTCTTCGGGCGCCTCAACCACCTTTCCAATTGCGCCGCGAGCCTCCGCATCTCCCAACTCGCGGAACAATTTCAGCTCGGCGAAGCACTGGATCGTCAAGTGCGCACGCTCTCCACCGGCACCGTCCAACGCCTCAGTCTCCTTCGCGCCCTGCTCCACCAGCCTCAAGTGCTTCTCCTCGATGAACCCACCCGCAGTCTGGACGCCATCGCCGCCATGTATTTCCGCCGCTTCTTGAAAACGCAAATCCTTCGGCGTGGCGATACTTCTCTCCTTTTTGCCTCCCACACCCTGCCCGAAGTCGAGCTGCTCGCGGACCGCATTGCCATCCTCGACCAGGGCCGCCTCCTCGCCTGCGATTCCCTCGCCGCTCTCAAACAGCGCACTGGCGCAGCCACACTCGAGGAAGTCTTTCTTCGCTTGACCGGACGCAGCCCCCATCTCTCCGAAGAGGACGCCGCCGAATGATCCGCCTGCTGCGCGAATTGTGGCTTTTTTTTGGGCGCGATCTCTCCATCGCGCGCAGCTATCGCATCTCTTTTCTTTTCGAAATCATCGAAGCGCTCTTTGGCACCGCCATGTTCTATTACGTCGGCCGCTTCGTGGACAGTCCGCAGCTCCGGCAGGCGCTTCCGCAGGGCGGAAGTTATTTCGCTTTCTCCTTGGTCGGTTTCGTTTATCTGGACTATATGAACGCCGCGCTGGACACCTTTGATCGCAGCCTCGAGGACGCCCGCAACAGCGGCACGCTCGAACATCTGCTCGTCACGCAGACCTCGCTCCCGGTCATCGTCGCCGGTTCCGCAATCTATCCCTTCGCCGCCACCACCTTGCGCATCGGCGTCTACATCGCTTGGGGCGCTCTGCTCTTTCAATTCCCTTTGCACGCTGCAAACTGGCTGACCGTGGCCGTCGTTCTGCTGGTTACGCTGCTGGCATTTTCCGGCCTGGGCATCCTGTCAGCCAGCTATTTGCTCCTCTTCAAACGCGGCAATCCCGCGAAGTGGTTCATGCTGGGTCTTTCCAGCGTAGCGGGTGGCATGCTTTTCCCGGTCACTCTTCTTCCCGGCTGGTTGCAGGTCGTGGCCCGCCTCAATCCCGTGACTTACGCGCTGGATGCCATGCGCGCCGCACTCCTCGCCGGCGCCGGCTTACTCGCCGTTTGGCGCTCGCTTGCCGCGCTGCTGCTCTTCGCCGCCGTCCTCTTGCCCGCCTCCATGGCCGTCTTTGCCTGGGCCCTCCGCCGCACCAAGATCACTGGCACGCTCACCCACAGTTGATGCATCCCTCAAAGGAAAAGGGCCAACCCCGCCAACGGAGCCGGCCCTCAAGCTGTAGTAATCGAATCTTGCTTAGGACTTCTTCTTCTTCTTTATGTTCACCTTCGTGTCGATACCCGGAGCGATCGACTTTAGCGCTTCCAGTCCCTGCCTGGCCTGACCGCCGTAGCTGTTCGCATCGCCATTGGGATCAAGTTCGACCGCCTTCTGATACGCCTCCACCGTCCCCGGCAGGATGATGAATTCCAGCTTGTCGCCCACCTTCTTGGTTTCCATCGCGCCAACCAGCGACGCCCCCAGTAAGTACCAGCCTTGCGCGCTCTGGGGATCCAGCTCGGTGGCCTTCTTCAGCGGCTCAACCGCTTCCTTCAGCCGTCCAACGTTGTACAGCGTGATGCCGAAATTGCGCCAAGCCTGTGCCGCATTCGCCGGTTCGAGTTCCGCGCTCTTCTGATACGCCACCGTCGCATCCTCGATCTTCCCCGCTCGTCCGTAGACGCCGCCCAGATTGTTGTAGTAAGCCGCCGACGGTTTCAGCGCGATGGCTTGCTGGTAGGCGTTGATCGCATCGTCAGGCCGGCCGGCCGAGTCATAGGCATCGCCGAGGCGCGCGTAGATTAGGTGCAGATTGGCATCTTTCTCGGGCGCCGACGTCTTCGCGGCCTCGAGTTCCGTCACCGCCTTCCCGGAAAGATCGGCCACCTGCTGCTTCCCCGCAGCGCGCTGATCCGCCGGAACCTTTGTCAGCTCCGCCCTCGCCGTCTTTACCTGATCCAGCAAAGCCACGCCGGCGTCAAAATGCCCCTTCATGCCCTGAAACTTCTGCTTTTCCTCTTCCTGCTTTTTCTGCTGTTCGACAACCGCGGCTCCCTGCTTGGCCAATTCGTCCTTGAAATTCAGGTTTACCTTTGCCGTGTCCGCCCCCCCTTGCACGCGAACTTGCACCACGAAGGGTTTGTTCGGGGCCGGGAGCTGAATGTTTACTTGATAGACCCCCGACTTCAGGTTGCGAATAATAAAATTTCCGTCCTTGTCCGTCTTCGTTTCCGATTTGGCGCCTTGATCGCTAACCGCCTCGATTCCCAGGTCAGCCCAGGGTTTCGCTTCCACGTCCAGGATCTTTCCGCTGATGGTGCCGTCATTCTGCGCTGCGGCATGCGGTGCAAAAACACTCACCAGTGCAGCGGTCATCACCGCGGCAAGCGTCCACAACTTTGTAAGTTTCTTCATACTCCGTTCTCCTGTTGACCGCTGTGCGGTCACTCCCCGTTTCTTACGGGCCGGTCCCTGCCCGGCGTGTCCGGGCTCCGTGCGCCCTATTATCTCTAATCCGTGCCGGATTCCAATCTTAACTCTGGGCCGCAACGTTCTGACGGTACGGTAGGGGATCCCGCATCCCGGCCTCCGCGAACGCCTGCAGCCGCAACAAACAGCTGTCGCACACTCCGCACGCTGCGTCTTCACTTTGGTAGCACGACCACGTCAGGTGCAGCGGCGCCCCCAGTTCCCTGCCCCGCCGTATGATCTCACTCTTCTTCAGGGTAATCACCGGCGTCACAATTTCGATTTCTGTTTCCGGCCGCGTCCCCACGCGAATCAGCTCCTGAAACACGCGGTAATACTCCGGCCTGCAATCCGGATACCCGGAGCTGTCTTCCGCAACCGCTCCAATATAAATCGCTCCGGCTCCGATCGCTTCCGCCCAGCTCACCGCCACGGAAAGAAAATGCGCATTGCGAAATGGCACGTACGTCACGGGAATTTCGCTGCCGTGTTTTCCCAGCTTACCCAGCTCATTCTCCGGCACGGCAATTTTCTGATCCGTCAGCGCCGACCCGCCGATAGCGCGGAAATGTTCCAACTGCACGACCAGCCGCTCGCTCACGCCATAGAAATCGCCGATGGCCTCAAATGCCCGCCGTTCCCGCTCTTCCGTCCGCTGCCCGTACCCCGCATGCAGCAGCGCAATTCTTCCCGCGCCATGCCGCTCCCGCGCAATCGCCGTGCTCACGCACGAGTCCATCCCCCCGCTCAGCAGCACCACCGCTTTTCGCCCGTCACTCATCCCGTTGCCGCGCCTTGGCCTGGCGCCTGCTCCTTGGCTTGCTTAACCTCATTGACTTCCTTTACGTCACACTCCTTTGCTCGCTGGATGCCAAATAAACTTGTGCAATTGCAGCCCCAGCCTCACCGGCAAGCCGTCCGCAAGGATCCATTCGACCAGCGTTCGCGGCTCCAATCCCGGCCACTTTCCCGCTGGGTCTTCGAACACCGGTGAAAACAAGACCTGCTTCACGCGCTCGGCCAGCCCATGCTGCGCAATGAACTCCCGCGCAAACTCGTAATCCCGCCGCGTCGAGAGCACGAACTTCACTTCGTCCTTGCCATCCAGCGCTTCGAGATTCCGCATCTCAAACGTGTCCGCTTCGCCCGAATCCGGGCATTTCACGTCGACAATCTTGATCACTTCCAGCGGCAGCCGCCCGGTGTACCGCTCTCCGCTCGTCTCGATCATCACCACGTATCCCGCGGCGAGCAGCTTTTCCGCCAACGGATACACCTCTTCCTGCAACAGCGGCTCTCCGCCGGTCAATTCGACGAGCGGCACGTTTGCCTGTGAACCTTGAGCGCCCGCGGGCCGCACTGCAAGCTCGTCCACCCTTGCGAGCACTTCCTCGACGCTCATCTTCTTTCCGCCATGAAACGCGTACGCGGTGTCGCACCAAGTGCACCGCAGATTGCACCCCGTCAGCCGCACGAAAATGCACGGCAGCCCCGCGCGTGTGCCCTCGCCCTGAATGGATTTGAATATTTCGGTGATGAACATGTTCTTGAATCGCAGTGATTCCGGCGTTGAGCGCATCCGGGGATTGCCTCAGTCAACTCCGTGATGCCGCTGCCCTAGCTATCTACGGCCTGCTGGAATCCGCCTTGCGTGCCGTCCTCCGGCCCGCCCACCAAATCGCTCCTAAAAAAAGCGTCGCCGCGATAATCAGCCGCCCATACCCCGGCGCAAATCCCATGGACCGCAGCACCACAATATAGCCAATCGCCACCAGCAGCACCGGAATCAGGATAATGAAGAACGCACGGTTCATCGCTTCACCCGTTTCCGATAAACGCTAAGCCCCCGGCCGGTATTGCGCCCTGCTCGTATCCGTCTCCCACAAAATCACGTCGGTGATCCGCGCGCCCGGCGGCAAATCCTTCAACTGCCGCGTCACTTCGTCGTAAAAATACTTCGCGACATTTTCCGCCGACGGATTCACGGTCTTGAACGGCTCCAGGTCGTTCATAAACTGGTGATCCAGCCTGCCCATGATCTCGCGAACCACCTGCTTGAGCTGCGTGAAATCCACCAGCAGCCCGATGGCATCCAGTTGCGGCCCTTCGAGCGTCACGCGCACGCGGTAATTATGCCCGTGCACATTCTCGCATTTGCCTTTGTGTCCGCGGAGCGCGTGCCCCGACGAAAAGGTCTCTTCTACGCTGACTTGAAACATATCTCTCCGGAATCGTTCGGCGCGGGACGAACTTTCTTGCTTCTCTTCTATTTGCTGCTCGCGCGAGCCGGGCCAAAACTCCCCGCCCGCCAAATCCACCTCAGGCGGGGCTTGCCTTCTCCAGAAACCGGGCCACGTCCGTCAACTCTTGTGTCGTCCCGTAGCTCGGCAGCGACTCCAGGAAAATTTTACCATAGGCCATGCGCTGGATGCGGCTATCCAGCAGCGCCAGCACGCCGCGGTCGGTCTTCGTTCGAATCAGCCGTCCGAACCCCTGCTTCAATGCCAGCACCGCTTGCGGCACCTGAAATTCGGCAAAGGGATTTCGCCCATCCTCCTGCAGCGCGCGCACGCGCGCCGCAACGATCGGATCGCTAGGCACGGCAAACGGCAGCCGGTCCACGATCACGCAAGAAAGCTGCTCGCCTGGCACATCCACGCCCTGCCAGAAGCTCGAGGTCGCGAACAGCACCGCCCCCGGCGTGTTCTTGAAGCGCTCCAACAGCACCGAGCGCGGCGCCGTGCCCTGCAGCAGCAATGGAAACGACACCCGCGTGCGCACCCGTTCGAACAGATCGTTCATCTGCGCGTAGCTGGTGAACAAGCAAAACGCCCGCCCCTGGCTCAGTTCCAGCAGCCGCACGATTTCGTCCGCGGCCTTCGCGGAAAACCCCGCGTCCCGCACGTCCGGCATTTTGGGCGGCAAGTACAACATCGCCTGCTCCGGATAATCAAACTCCGGCGGCAGCGTCCGCTCTTTTGCGTGATCCAGTCCCAGCCGCTGGCGGATGTATTCGAACCGCCCGCCCACGGTAAGCGTCGCCGACGTCAGAATCACCGTGTCAAATTGTTCGAACAGCCTCTCGCGCAGGATCTGGCTGACGTCGATCGGCGTCGCCGCAAGAAAAATCCCCTTATTTCGCCGTTCGTACCAGTAGACGTAGTTCTTCTCGTTCGATTCGAACAGAAACCCCAGCTCCTGCCGCAGTTCGAAACTCCGCCTCGCGATCCGTAGCAGTTCCTCCGGTTTCTGCGTCACTGCCGCAAACTCCGTCTCTAAGCCTTTCAGTGATGTAGCCAATGAATCGTAGCCTTCGCGGTTCTGTTCCAGGAACGCCTCGCGCTCGTTCCGCGCGAAGGGAAATCGCCCGTCGCGCGGCGGAAACGTGTCAAAAAACGCCCGGCTCCGTTCCCGAATTCTCTGCGTGCGCCGCAAAAGTGAAGGCGATCCCAGATGCAGCAATCGCAGCGCCTGATCCGCATCCCGCGCCAGCTCCTCGAACCGGTAATTTGAAATTTGCCGCCCAAAGTAATCGCTCGCCACGTCTTCCATCTCGTGCGCTTCGTCGAACACCACCGCCGAATACTCCGGCAAAATGCTCCCGAAATCATCCTGTTTGAGCGCCAGGTCCGCGAAAAACAAGTGGTGGTTCACAATGATCAGGTCCGCTTCTTTCGCTTTCTGATGCATCCCGGTCACGAAGCACGGGTTGAATGACGGACACTTTTGCCCCGTGCAGGTGTCCCGCCGCGCGTCCAGCCGTGTCCACAGTTCCGAGTCGTCCGGTAAAAACGACAGCTCTGCCCGGTCGCCCGTCTCCGTCACCTTCGCCCATTCCTTGATCTGCCGGAACGCATCCACCTCCTCCATGCCCTTCAACAGCGCCTGATCGGCCATTTGATTCATTTTCGCAACGCATAGAAAATTCGATCGCCCCTTCATCACTGCAACCTTTAGATCTGGCGCGAAGTGCTTTTGCAGAAATGGCACATCCTTCTGGTAAAGCTGCTCCTGCAGCGACTTCGTTGCCGTCGAGATCACCACTCTCCGCCCGCTGCAAATCGCCGGCAAAAGATACGCCAGTGTTTTCCCTGTTCCCGTCCCCGCCTCCAAGATCGCGTGGTGATGCTTTTCGAACGCGTCGTGCACCAGCTCCGCCATTTCCAGTTGCCCGCGGCGGTGTTCGTATCCTCCGAGCATGCACTTCTCGAGAAATCCCCCCGGTCCGAAAACGTCGCGCATCGAAGGCGCCACCCGCTCAGAACCCGTTCCTTCTTCTTCGCCGCGGCGGACTCCTTCGGCTTCCACGGGATCGTCCTCTGTGGAAACGTTTCGCCGCTCCGTCGCGGAGGACGCTCGCTGTTTCTCCGCTGCTAGCGCATCCAGCGCCGATTTGGCTGCTCGTTTGGCCACGCCATTCATCCTATCTGTTAAGAATTTCCATCGACGGAAATCACCCAATCCGTTCCGCTTTGCGCTCTTCGGCAAGTAAACGATAGCACACCCGCACCCAGCGACTTGGCTCCTCAGGCCCGTCCCTTGTAAGCAAAGGCGTGTCCTTCTGATCGTTTAGTACTTGGACAAGCCCCCGATTTACGGCTCCACTCCCGGCGCGTGCCGCATTACATTCAAAGCAGGGGCTAGGATCGAAGTGGCTGGAGTCGTTTCCCCTGCATACTGGGAAACGCACTTCATTCCGGCGTGGGGTGTACAAAGTTTATGAATAGTAATAAACTTATAATTCTAGTACTCAGTGTAATAAGTCTCGGCTCCTGCAGCGGCGCGCCTCATGGTGCTGGTGGCGGCGGTGGTGGCGGCACCGGGACCGCAAACCTCACCTTGACGCTCACCTCGGAAGCTCAGGCCTCGCAGGCCAGCTTTACCATTCTCGCGTTTTCCGCTCAAATCACCAGTCTCACCTTAAATCCCAGTATCGGCGGCAACACCGTCCCTGTACCTTTGGCGCCGAATCCCTATCTTGTCGATTTCAATCGCTTGACCACCGATTCGGCGTTCCTGGCATCATTTTCCGTTCCCGCTCAGACCACCTTTGGCAGCATGGGCATGGCGCTCACGAACGTCACTATCACCATCGCCGTTCCACCTACCGCTACTGCCATCAGCACTTGTCTGCCCGGCTCGGTTTGTGAATTCGCGTTTCCTCCGCAACTGGCGAACATCATCGCCAACGATTTCCCGGCGAAATTCAGCCCGCAGTCCAACAACAATTTCTATTTGTCTGTCCACCCTCAAGATATCATCACCTCCAGCATTACCGGTCTTACCGTCGATTTTTCGAAAACCAGCGTGGTCCCTGCGTTGTTACTGCCACGCTCCAACCAGGCGGCGAATACCCTGGACAGCGTGGAAGACTTCACGGGCAAGGTCACCGCCGTCTCAACCGGTTCCCTTTCCATCACCAGCGGCAGCGGCGTGCCGCTTTCCGCCAAGCTCAGCAACACTAGTTTCGATGACGATAGTCCCTCGAAATGCGTAGCGGGGAGCATCGCCGGTTGCGTCAAGGTGGGCTCCATCGTTAGCATGGACGCGGTCGTGAACACCGACGGCACTTTGACGGCCACGGAGCTCGACCTTCTGGACCCGTCCCCGGTCGACGCCATCGAAGGCACCATCTTTACCACTTCCCCCGGCAATTTCAGACTGGTTCTGACGGATAAACAGGTTGCCACCAACAACGCCACTTTAGCCGCCGCCAATATTGGTGACATCTTCTCCCTCACACTCCCCGGCGGCAATTTCTCCGTCGATACCAAGAACCTTTCCACTGCCACTCCGGCCGTCCCTGTCAGTCGCTTCCAGGGTACCGGCGATATTCTCAACGGGCAGACTGTCCGGCTCCACGTGTCCTCGGCCTCCGGCGCCTTTGCCGGCAATAACCAAGCCGCAATCGCCAGCAGCGTCCAGCTCCGCTTCACTCGCTTCACCGCGAGCAAGGTTACCGCTGCGGCCGGACTCCTCACCGTCGGCAGCCTCGGCGCCATTTTTCAGGCGCCCAACCAACCCGTAGTTCAGACCTATCCCGTGACCGTCCTCGACAAATTTTCCGATATCACCAGCCTCGGGGGCCCCGGCACCTCTCCCCTGATCTCTATTCGCGCGCTGTTCCTCAATTCCTCCAACAATTTTTACGCCACCAAAATCCGCGACCAGTAGAAACAGTCCAGCCTCCGCAAATACAGAACGGTCCGGTTCGAGCCCTCGAACCAGCCCGTTTCGCTTTCCTAGCTCTTCTCTGGTCCGTCTCTACATCAAGCTGGCTGTGCTCCTCCCATCATCGTGTTGGGCGGCAGCGGTGGCATTGGAGCGGAGGGCACGTTCGGTGCTATCACCGGCTGGAATCGCCGGTAAATCGCCAGCGAGATCGCTCCCACTCCCCATAGCAGGACGGCCAGCTTCACCCACAAAGCCACATGGGGAATCAGCGTGATCAACCGCACGATAATCACGCCCACAACCATCCGCCCAATCAGCGGCCAGATTTCGCTGGCCTCGCCCATCAACCATTGCCCGATCAATGTCCCTACCACGATTTCCGCGCTGATCAGCATCAGCACCCACAAAAATAGCCCGGAAATCCCCACAATCAGTCCCACCACCGTTATGCACGCGATGATCGCCGCTATCGGCACCCCGAACATCACCAGCACTCCGAGCCCCGCCGACGCTCCGATCTGCTGCCCCGCGCGCACCGTTTCCATCGCAAACTTTGGCAGCAGTAGAAAGACCACCAGCCCAAACAACACAAAGGCCGCCGTCCAGATCACCTGCCACACATAATATCCGCCGCCCTTGTACTCCGCCTTGCGTTGCAACTTCTTGTACTCCACGGGGAATGCCAGTTTCGCCTGCCCCGATACCTCCGGCTCCTGATGTCCTTCGAATTTCACGTGCCCATCCACCTGTGCCCTCGAACCAATCACCAGCGATGCACCCTTCGCCCGAAGGTTTCCTCCGATCATCCCGCCGACATGCAGGTTATGGCCGAAAAAGAGGACATCGCGCTCCAACCGCCCATCCACATTCCCGGTGTTGCCGAACATCGTCAGCCCGCCTCCCACTTTTCCCGTCGAGTCCAGATTCACCGTATCGCCAAACCACGTAACGTTTTTCCCCACGTTGCCTGTAATGGTCAGCGTGTTCCCAGCCGCGCGGATGTTACCATCCACCTTGCCGCGAACCCGCAGCATCTGCCCTCCTGTGATGACGTCGCCTGTAACGTGACCATCGATATCGATGTCCTTGCCTCCCGCAAACACGTCCCCATCCACCGTGCCGCTGACCCGGATGCGTTCCCCGCTCAAATAAACGTCGCCTTTGATGCTTTCGTCCTGTCTTACCTCCACGGACTGCCCTTTGCGGAATTCCGTCGCCGAGGCCGCCGCTGGCAGCGCCAGCAACGCGCAGAACCCCGCCAGCACCAGCACCAGCGCCAGCGCGGAACCGCGCAGGATGCGCCACCGGAAAAAGGCCGCCGCAAATCCCCCCAGAATCAACAGCGCCAGCACCTCGATCAGCGTCACCATGCTTTGCCATCCTTTCCAGAACGCTCCCTGAAAGATCAGCAGCCCCAGCAGGTTCGACCCGCCAAATCCCGCTTGTTCCAATTGCTGCTCCCAGGGCTCGATGTATCCCGTATACAGGGCGTACGCACCCGTCGCCGCCAGCCCAACCACCACGCCCCAAATCCATTGCATCGACCGGCGCGCGCGCTCCTGCAGTTGCATCAGCCGCGCCGGCAGCGCTTCGTCTTCCTCCAGCATCGCCCGCGTCAGCAACCGCGATTCGCGCTCCAGCGCACCCAGCAGCGTCCGGCACTCCCCGCACTCCTGCGCGTGCGCCGCGGCCTCCTGCGCCCGCTCGCGGTCCATCTGCCGCTCCAGGTACAGCAGGCAGGTCATCTCGTCAAGGTGCTGCGTGTTTCGCTCCGCCGTTTCCCTCAATGTGCCCCTCCTGCCGCCAGCGCGCTGTTGCCTTCCAGCACCCGGCGCAGTTCATGCCGCGCGCGCAGCAGCACCACGCCCACGAACGCGCGCCGCACGCCCAGCTCATCGGCAATTTCGTCGTAGCTCATGTCCGAGTAGTAGCGCATCACCAGCGCCATGCGCGCCCGCGCTCCCAGTTTCCCCAGCGCCCGCCGCACCTCATCGCTGCTGCGCTCCGCGATCAGCCGCTCCAGTTGGCTCGGGTCCGGGTGCTCCAACGGCAGCCCTTCCACGTCTTCCGTCTCTTTGTCCTGCCGCGTTTTGCGCCGCCGCAGCATATCCCAACAATGGTTCGCCGCCACCTTATAAAGCCACGCCGTGAACGACCTCGTCTTGTCGTACTGCCCTAGTTTGCCCTTCAGCTTCATGAAAATTTCCATGGTCGCGTCTTCCGCGTCCTCTCTCGTCGGCAGCGCTCTCCGGCAGAACCGGAAAATCGCCGGCGCGTAGTCGTGAAATAGCTGCCCCCAGGCCTCGGCATCTCCTGCTTGGGCCCGGACAATCACCTCCATCGCTTCCGTCATTCCCGGTGCACTCATCCGGCCTGGTCTCAGCGTGTCCATAGACTAGTACGCAGCCAGCCTCCAAAAACTTACACAACCGTAACAAGCCAGTGCCCCTACCGCGCACCCAGCCCCAAGGGTAACCACCCGCCACCCCACCTTGGCACAGCACTCTAGCAGAATCCC
>JAYVMO010000185.1:0-4925 GCA_043758915.1 Acidobacteriota bacterium
GGTGCAAATCCGGCAGCGCAGCAAAACCCAGGAAGACTCGGCTCATCAGGCTGTGCTGGATGCAGCGTGGTCCATCTCTTCACGCGTGGAAGATGCGGCGGGGGATACATTGCTGCTGGATCTCAGCGGGCTTACCCGGCTTTTCGGTACGAAGGAGGAAATTGGAGAAAGAATTATTTCGCGCACTTGTGAAATGGGACTCGATGTTCATGTGGGGATATCGGAAAACGTAGAGACCGCGCGAATCGTGGCGCGCGCCTTGTTCGGAGTGACGGTTGTGCCCGCGGGAGAGGAACGGCGTTTTCTGGAGACGCTGCCTATCGCCATGCTTTCGCCGAGCCCGCAACTGGGGGAAATCTTCGAGCGCTGGGGCGTCAGCACTTGTAAATCTCTGGCTTCGCTGCCGGTGCTGGCGCTTTCCGAACGCGCCGGGCAGGAAGGCGTCCATTTACATACACTGGCAAGCGGAAAAGGAAGCCGTGCGCTTCTTATCACGCAGCCCACGGATTGTTTTGAGGAAACTTTTGAGCTGGACGATGCCGAAGACAATCTGGAGCCGCTTTCGTTTCTGCTGGGGCGGCTGCTGCAACAGTTGTGCGTACGCATCTCTGCCCGGGCACTGGCCATCGCCAGTGTGCGCATAACATTTGCGTTGAAAATTACGTTTGAAAGCACAACTCTGCGCTCCGGCGAACAAGGGAAATCAGCGAAAACGTATTCCTGTTCCTTGCAATTGCCCGTGCCTTCGCAGGACGCCACGCTGCTTCTTAAGCTGCTGCGCCTTCGGCTCCAGGCCAACCCGCCGGGCGGTGCGGTGCAGAAAATTCACATGCTGGCGGAGCCGGGCCGTTCCCGCGCAGTGCAGAGCGGCTTGTTCATTCCCGCTTCGCCCGATCCGCAAAAACTGGAAATAACTCTCGCGCGCATTGCGGCGATCGTAGGAGAAAAAAATGTGGGATCGCCGCAATTGCTGGATACCCATCGTCCCGACGCTTTCCAAATGCAGAAATTTAATGTGGTAGCCGCGAAGACTTCGGTGCAGGAACAGACTGTGCAAGCTCAAACAGCCTTTCGTGTTTTCCGGCCTCCCCTTTCTGCGTGGGTGCAATTGCAACAAAGAGTTCCGAGCTGCGTGGCTTTTCAAGGAATGCTGGGCAAAGTGCTGCATGCCTCCGGACCGTGGCGCACTTCAGGGGATTGGTGGGAGCAATCCTGGCAGGAAGACGCGTGGGATGTAGAGATTCAGTTCACTTCAGAATGCGCAGCCGGGCATCCGGCCACAGGGGGGCTGTATCGCATCGCTTACGACCTTGGCCTGGAAAAGTGGCGGGTGCGCGGGGTCTACGACTGATGTACATCGAATTGCATGCGCGATCGGCCTTCAGCTTTCTGGAAGGCGCATCCAACCCGGAAGCGTTGATCGAGGCGAGTGCGGCGCTGGGTATGCCGTCTATGGCGCTGCTCGACCGTGATGGGCTGTATGGCGCGCCGCGATTTTACCTGGCTGCGAAGAAAATTGGATTGCAGGCGCATATTGGTGCGGAAGTCAGTTGCGTGGATGGCTGGCGTTATCCGCTGCTGGCCGCTTCGGCGCAGGGATATCACAATCTGTGCCGGCTGATTACGCGCATGAAACTGCGCGCGAAAAAAGGCGAAGGCGCCATCGAAGCAGAGGAAATTGCGGAATTCAGCGGCGGCTTGATTTGCCTGAGCGGCGGAGCAGAAGGCCCGCTGGCACACGCGCTACGCAGCGGAGGAAAAGAAAAAGCGAGAAAGGTACTGGAACAACTGTGCGCGGCATTCGGCAAAGACAACATCTATGTAGAACTGCAACGGCACTTTTCCATCGAAGAGGAACGCCGCAATCAAGCAGCATTGGAACTCGCGCGCATGATGAATCTTCCGCTGCTTGCGACGAATGGAGTTGGCCACGTGGCGCCGGAGGACCGTGAACTCCTGGACGTATTCACCTGCATCCGGAATCACCGCATGCTTTGCAATGCGGGACGCCTGCTGACTGTCAACGCGGAGCGCCACATCAAATCTCCCGCGCAAATGGCTGCGCTCTTTGCGGATTTGCCCGAGGCCATCAAAAACACAGAAGAACTTGCGTCGCGGTTGAAGTTCAGTCTCAAAGATCTTGGCTATCAGTTCCCTGTTTATCCCACACCGAATCAGGAATCGCAGATCAGTTTTCTGCGCAAACGCACTTGGGAGGGAATGATTCATCGCTACGGGGCGGACGATGAACGCGCCAAGCAACAGATTGAACGGGAACTGGCGGTCATCGGGAAACTGGAACTGGCCGGTTATTTCCTGATCGTCTGGGACATCGTTCGCTTCTGCCAGGAAAACAATATTCTGGTTCAGGGCCGGGGCTCCGCGGCAAACAGCGCGGTGTGCTATTCACTGGGAATTACGGCGGTAGATCCAGTGGGAATGAATCTGCTTTTTGAACGATTCCTTTCCGAAGAACGAGGGGAGTGGCCGGACATTGATCTGGATCTGCCCAGCGGCGATCAGCGCGAGCGCGCCATTCAATACGTTTACGAGCGTTATGGAAAATCAGGCGCTGCGATGACTGCCAACGTGATCACCTATCGCGGGAAATCCGCCGCTCGCGAAGTAGGGAAAGTTCTTTCGTTCGATGCGGAAACTCTGGACCGGCTCTCCAAGCTGGTCGGCGCGTGGGAATACACGGATAGCAAAGATACGCTCACCCGGCAGTTTCAAGATGCGGGGCTGGACTTGAAGCAACACCGCATTCGGAAATTTTTTGAGTTGTGCCAGAAAGTGCAGGATTTGCCGCGGCACCTGGGCCAGCATTCCGGAGGCATGGTGGTTTGCCAGGGGCAGTTGGATTCTGTGGTGCCCCTGGAACCGGCCACTATGCCGGGGCGCGTGGTGGTGCAGTGGGACAAAGAAGATTGCGCGGACATGGGAATCGTCAAAGTGGACCTGCTCGGCCTGGGAATGATGGCGGTGCTGGAAGATTCGCTAAAGCTCATCCGCCAACACCATAAAGAGGAGATCGATCTGGGCCATCTGCCGCAGGATGATCCGGCGGTCTATTCGGCTTTGCAGAAGGCCGATACGATTGGCTTATTTCAGGTGGAAAGCCGCGCGCAGATGTCTTGCCTTCCGCGACTTCGTCCGAAATGTTTTTATGACATTGTTGTGCAGGTGGCGATTATTCGCCCCGGGCCGATAGTTGGAAAAATGGTGCATCCGTATTTGAACAGGCGATTGGGCCGGGAGCCGGCGGAAAGCCTTCATCCGCTGCTGGAATCAACGCTTGCGCGCACACTAGGCGTGCCGCTGTTTCAAGAGCAACTGCTGCGCATCGCCATGATTGCGGCGGGATTTTCCGGCGGAGAAGCGGAAGAGCTGCGGCGGGCTTTCGGATTCAAGCGTTCGGAAGCGCGGATGAAAGAGGTGGAGATCAAACTGCGGCGCGGCATGAGCGGGAAAGGTATTTTGGGAGATACGCAGGATCGCATCGTGAAGGCGATCACTTCCTTCGCGCTTTATGGATTCCCCGAATCGCACGCCGCGAGCTTTGCGCTGATCGCGTATGCCAGCGCTTTTTTGAAGTGTCACTATCTTGCTGCTTTTGCGGCAGCCATGTTGAATAACCAACCGATGGGATTCTATCAGCCGGTAACCTTGATAAAGGATGCGCAGAGGCATGGACTGAAGTTCCAGCCGATTGATGTTACGCGCTCCGCGTTTGATTGCACCATCGAAGAAGGTCCGCAAGGGCTGCTGGTGCGCATCGGCCTTCGCTATGTGAAGACGCTGCGCAAAGAAACCGCGCTGCAAATTGTGGGGCAGCGCCGGGAATCGCCGTTTCTTTCCATCGATGACCTGAAGCAGCGGGTGCCGCAGATTCAAAAAGACGAATTGCGCGCGCTGGCAAGCATAGGAGCGCTGAATTTCATTTCCAGTGAATCGCAAATTCACCGGCGTACGGCTTTGTGGCAGGTGGAAAGCGCCAATCGCCATTGCGGACCGCTGTTCAAAGGAAAAAAGAAAATCCCGGATGTAGAAGAATGTGAATTTACTTCGCCGCTCGAAGCGATGAATCGGGAAGAACGTATGCATGCTGATTTTGGCGGGGCTGGTTTGACGTTGGGAAAACATCCCATGGCACAGCATCGCCGCGAGCTTGATCGTCAAGGCGTGGTGCCATCGGCAAAACTGCCCTCGCTGCGCGACGGAGCATTAGTTACCGTGGCGGGTTCGGTCATCGTTCGACAGCGGCCGGGCACGGCGAAGGGCTTCGTGTTTCTGAGCCTGGAAGATGAAACCGGCATCGCCAATATCATCATTACGCCACCGCTTTTTGAGAAGGAACATACTACTGTGGTGTATTGCTCTTTTCTTTGGATAACCGGCACGTTGCAAAACCAGGATGGAGTTATCTCTGTAAAGGCCGGCAGAATTAAGCCATTCGTTCTGGAGAAAAGTGAAGTAGTGTCGCACGACTTCCACTGAGCGTTCTGCGGATCAGGACGAGAATTTGGCTCCCCGGGCTAGAGGCGTTTACCTTCTATCGGACATCATCCATAAATACGATTCGACACAGCGAAAGCATATCTGCTTCCGGCGCTACTACGTGGGGGAGTCTCAAGAGTGTGCGCTGAGACTTCTAACTCATCGAATGGAAGGCAAGCTGACCCATCCTCGAATGGTTCTGCTTTTTGAAACCCGGTCGGGCAGTGACCACGGTAGGACAAATCAGCGAAGGCTGGAACAGCGATTTATGGTCGCGGCACTTGGGATGGGCCTCCCGCTCACGATAAACGGCAAGGACACGCTGCCGACAAATTGCGATTCATGGAATGTCGAGGCCGAAGCTACAGCTTTCCGTCGCGAGTTTGAAGGTTTGCCAGAGTCTCATTGCGATCGAAGCCGGCGCCCAT
>JAYVMO010000186.1:0-2378 GCA_043758915.1 Acidobacteriota bacterium
GTCACCCCCAGCGTGCTCACTAGCGCTGCCGGTATCGGCCGCATTCGCCTGGCGATCTTCTCGTGCAGGGGATAAAAGAAAATCGCCAGCACCGCGGACCACGCCAGCGGCACCAGGAAAGGCTCCACGATCAGGTACACCAGATAGCCGAGCAGCAGCAGCGCGCCGTAGGAAAGCACCGTGGTCAAACGGTCACTTGTCGTCGTTATGTTGGAAGAAGCGGGCTTCATGGGCGGTATATAATCCCATTCGGACGCGCGAAGGCACGCCGCTTCTCGGCCACCAACGGCCTGCCGCCCCGCGCCCCATTGAGCAAATTCAGCATGTCATCCAAGACCATTCCGCTCACGCCCTATCAAATCCGCCTCCTTGCTGTACTTGCTTTGATCAATTTTGTCAACTTCGCCGCTCGCCAGGTAATCGTTCCGCTGATCCCCCTCCTGCGCGAGCGTCTACACCCTACAGACTCGCAGCTCGGCTCGCTGCAAACCGTGCTCCTCGTCGTTCTCGCCGCCGCCAGCATCCCCTTCGGATTCCTCGCGGATCGCTTCAGCCGCAAAGCCATCATCGGCGTCGGCATCGTGTTCTGGAGTGTCGCGACCTTCTCCGGCGGTCTGGTCGCCACCTTTCTCTCTTTTCTGATTGCCCGCGCCATCGTCGGCCTTGGCGAAGCTGCCTACGCCCCCGCGGGCCAGTCCATGATCTCCGGCGCCTTCCCACAGGAGCGCCGCGCTTTCGCTCAATCCATCTTCGCTTCCGGAATGTTGCTCGGCGGAGCCTCCGGCCACGCTCTCGGCGGGCTTATCGGGCCGCGTTACGGTTGGCAATACGCCCTGTTTATTGTCGGCTTGGCCGGTATCCTCCCTGGCATCGCGCTTTTCTGGATTGACGAACCCCCGCGCGGACCCCGTTCCGACGTTGTGCCTATGTCCCGGCTTCTCCGTGTCCCGGCCTTCGTCTCCATGATCGCTGCCGGCATCTGCATCACTTTTTCCAGCGTCTCGCTCCTCACCTGGGGCACCGATTTTGCCGTCAACTACAAGGACTTCACCTTGCGCGAGGCTTCCATCTCGCTCGCGCTCATCGCTCTCTTATCCCTAGTCATGGGCGTTCTCACCGGCGGCTGGATCGCCGACCAGCTTCAAAAACGCTTTGCCTACGGCCGCATCATTGCCATCGCTCTAGCGTTTCTCCTGGCTGCCCCATTTCTTTTGCTGGCCATTCAAACCGAGGAAAAGCGAACCGTTCTCGTGGGCCTGTTCATTGCCGGCTTCTTCATGTCCTGGTATCACGGCCCCGTCACCGCCGTCATTCACGACATGATGCCCCGCCGCGCGCACGCCACTTCCGTCGGTGTCTATATGTTCGCGACGCAGTTGTTTGGCGGCCTCGGCCCGCAGGTCGTGGGCCGCATCTCCGATCTTCACGATATGCAACTTGGCCTGCAAATCGCCGTCGCCGTCATGGTCTGCGGCGCGCTCCTCATGCTTCTGGTCATCCACTTCATCCGCCGCGACGGCCTCCGCCATCCCACACTCGACTCCTATCACGCCGAACCCGCGGAGCAATCTACTCTCGAAAAGTTAGCGTCTATCCAGCCACCGCCCCAATAACCTTCTAAAAAAAAGCAAAGGGCGGACGATTGTCCGCCCCCAACGCTGCAATTTGTTCCATCCGCTACTTGATGCCCAGCTGCTCGATCAGCCGCAGCACCTCATCGTGCCCCACATCGTACAGCGGCCGTTCATCCTCTTCTTCCAACCGCTCGCGCAAATACTCCGCCGCCACGAAACTCGCTTCGCGGTCCGTCAGGTCCCGCCCCGCCCGCTCGCGAAACTTCACGAACGCCGTGTGCAGCAGCCCCACGACATGCCCCACGCCATCTACAAGAAACTTCGTATCGATGGTGTCCGCGTGCCGCGTCGCAATCCCGTTCCACAGGTGCGAGAACCGGCACTGATACACCTGCCCGCTCAACTTCGACGTCACCTCAAATGCCCCGATGAACTGGCTCATCGCCCCCGCATTCGCCAATACTGGCCGTGTCGTCACTCCGTCTCCTTCTTCTTTCCTTCTTTAGGTCATTACTTCGTTACTTCCTTTTTCCTCTTATCTACTCACCGCCGCCGCTGTCTCCGTATGCGCGTAACTATGAATAGCCGCCGCCACTCCTGCTCCCGCCGGCACCCGGTATCCCTGATCTCCCAACACTTTTTCAAACGCCGCCAAAAACAGCAGCACAAACGGCTTCTGGCTGCAAAAGCCCATCAACCCCACGCGCCAGATCTTGCCCTGCACCGGCCCAAACCCTCCGGCAATCTCGATGTTAAATTCATCCAGCAATTGATTCCGTACTTTCGCGTCGTCCACACCGTTCG
>JAYVMO010000187.1:0-3817 GCA_043758915.1 Acidobacteriota bacterium
ACACTGGCGATTGCGGGCGCGCCACTCTTCGCGGGATTCTTCAGCAAGGACGCGATTCTTTACTCGGCGTTCCAGAATCAAGAGCTTGGCCCGAACACCGGCCACATTTTGTACGCCTTTGGATTGCTGACGGCGCTGCTCACGGCCTTCTACATGTTCCGGCTTATCTTCCTTACCTTTCATGGCAAGCAGCGCTACGACGAACATCACGTTCATGTGCATGAATCGCCGTGGAGCATGATCGGGCCGCTGGTGATTCTCGCGGTTCTTTCCATCATTGGCGGATGGTTTGCGCTGCCGGCGATGCTGGGAACTGGCCCCGACTACTTCGCGAATTTCCTTGCGCCCGTTTTTGGTTCGCATGGGACAGCGGGAGGCGTGAGCGAAGCCGCAGCGCACGCTCTTGAGCTGCAGCTCGCGGGCGTCGCCGTCTTCACCGCGCTCATTGGCTTCAGCGTGGCCTTCTGGCTCTACCTGCGGCAGCCGGGCAAGCCCGAGGCGATGGCCAAGTCCATGAAGGGCGTCTATACGACTTTGCTGAACAAGTATTACGTCGACGAACTGTACGACGCGGTCATCGTCAAACCGCTGATGTGGATTTCGACCAACGTGCTCTGGAAGATTGCCGACGTCGCGGGAATCGATGGAGCGGTGAACGGCATCGCCTCGGGCACGACCGCGATTGGCGACGCTTCGCGGCACACGCAGTCCGGCAACACGCGAAGTTATGCGGTGTGGGTCGTGGTGGGTGCGCTGCTGATCGTCGCGGTCATCTTCTTTTGGCCGAACGCCGCGAAGCCAGTCGTTGGGATGGTGCGCTAATGATTCCCGGCGGACACTTGCTGACGATTCTGATTTTCTTTCCAGCCTTGGGCGCGCTGGCGCTTCTCTTGCTGCGCGGAGACGACCACAAATATCTTCGCATCCTCGCTTTTCTTGTTTCGGCAGTGGAATTTGTGTTTTCGCTGCTCCTGTTCTTCAAGCGTCCCGCCAGCACGACGGGCTATTTTATCGAGGAATTTGCCCATTGGATCAACATCACGCCCAGCGCACACGCGCCTACCTGGATTAGTTACCACCTCGGCGTGGACGGCATCAGCCTCTTCCTGGTTGTCCTAACCACATTCCTTACACCCATCTCCATTTTGGCGTCCTGGAAAAGTATTGAACATCGTGTCAAGGAATTCTTCATCATGCTCCTGATGCTGGAGGTCGGCGTTGTCGGGGTCTTTTTTTCGCTCGACCTCTTCCTCTTCTTCCTGTTCTGGGAAGTAATGCTCATTCCCATGGCATTCCTGATCGGCATCTGGGGCCACGAGCGGCGTATTTACGCCGCTGTGAAGTTTGTGCTTTACACCATGGCGGGATCGATCCTCATGCTCGTGGGAATTCTCTGGCTGTACAACGCCACCAACACGTTTGATCTGCCAACCATTCAGGGCCTGCTACAGCGGGGCCTCGTGCCGATGACTCCCGCCGTGGAAATGCTGCTGTTCCTTTCTTTCTTCGTGGCCTTCGCCATCAAGGTACCGCTCTTTCCGCTGCACACTTGGCTGCCGGATGCTCACGTGGAGGCGCCCACGGCCGGCTCCGTGATGCTGGCGGGCGTGCTGCTGAAGATGGGCACGTACGGCATGATGCGCTTTTGTTTGCCACTTTTTCCGGAGGCTTCGAAGCGCGCCGCACCTTACGTCGCTGTACTGGCCATCATCGGCATTATTTATGGCGCGCTGGTGGCGATGGTGCAGCCGAATCTGAAGAAACTCGTGGCCTACTCGAGCATCAGCCACTTGGGCTTCGTGGTTCTGGGCATCTTCGCGTTCCACAACATTTCCATGCAGGGCGCGGTCTACCAGATGCTGGCGCACGGCATCTCCACCGGCGCGCTGTTCCTGCTCGTGGGCATGTTGTACGACCGGCGGCACACGTTTGAAATCAGCGAATACGGCGGCTTGGCCACGCCCATGCCGAAGCTTGCGGCTTTCTTCCTCTTTGTCGCGCTGTCTTCTCTCGGCTTGCCGATGCTCAATGGCTTCGTCGGGGAATACTTGATCCTCCTGGGCACGTACCAGACGCACTGGCAGTGGGCCGCCTGGGCGGCGCTGGGCGTGATTCTTTCCGCCTGCTACTTGCTGTGGTCGTACCAGCGGGTCTTCTTCGGGGAGATCACGCGCGAGAAAAATCGCACGCTGCCGGATGTTTCCGCGCGTGAGAAGTGGATTCTGGCAACCATGTCCGTGGTCACGTTGTGGATGGGCATTGGTTCGGCGTTCATTACCACGCGCACCGCCGAGGCCTCGCAAACGATCATCGAACAGGTCAAGCCTCGCGGTCCTTATGAGGCCGGCGCGCCAGCTCGGCAAGCGCCACCGGCAGCGAAGGCCATCGCCCCAACGGCGAACCTAATCTCAGTCGAAAGGCTCGGAAGCCGCTAAATGTTCCCAAGCACCGCAGATTTTTATCGCGTACTCCCGGAACTCGTGTGGTGTGGGTTCGGCGTGTTGGTGATGTTGCTGCAGCCGTTCACGCGCAATCGCCACGTGCTGGCGGCGGTAGCCCTAAGTGGCGCGTTGCTCGGCACGTTCGCATCCTTCGTCGCGTCTGAATACGCGGGCGCCGGCTTTTTCAACTTGGTGCGTATCGACGCCTTCAGCACCTTCTTTCATCTACTCGTGGGCGGCGTGGCCTTCCTGGTCGTGCTTGGAGCGGGCTCTTATCTCCATCGCGAGCGCTTGGAGTCCGCGGAGTTCTATGCCCTTCTGCTTTTCGCTACCGCGGGGATGGGCGTGCTCGCTTCCGCGCAGGAACTTCTGACGGCGTTCATCGGCCTGGAGATGAGCTCGATTTCCAGCTATATCCTTGCCGGGTACCGGCGCGATGCGCTGAAATCCGGCGAATCGGCGATGAAATATTTTCTGTTGGGCTCGTTTGCCACGGCATTTTTCCTTTACGGCATCGCCCTAGTTTACGGCGCCACGGGCACCACGAATCTTTCGAAGATGGGTTCCGCAAATGAAAGCAGCATGCTCATGGAGCTGGGGCTGGCCCTGATGCTGATCGGCCTGGGCTTCAAGGTCGCCGCGGCGCCGTTCCAAATTTGGACGCCGGACGTCTACGAAGGCGCGCCAACACCGGTCACGGCGCTCTTCTCCGCGGGACCGAAGGCCGCGGCGTTCGCGCTGCTTCTGCGCATCTTCGCCACGGTTCCTGCCGCCACCCACTACTGGTTCTGGGCTTTCTGGATTCTCGCGGCGCTGACGATGTTCGCGGGCAATCTGGGCGCGCTGGTGCAGACCAACGTGAAGCGCATGCTGGCCTACAGTTCCATCGCGCATGCCGGCTATATTCTCGTGGCGTTTGCGGCGGTCACGTTCATGAAGAACGAGCTGAACGATGGCGCGGCTGCGGCCTATGCCGCGGTGCTCTTCTATCTTCTGAGTTACGCTCTGGTGAAAATCGGGGCGTTCACGATCGTCTCGCAGTTTGGCGGGGCGGGCGAGAAGCAGCTCTCGCTCGACGATTACGCCGGACTGGCGCAACGCCAGCCGTTTGTTGCTGCTGCGTTCAGCCTGTTTCTTCTCTCGCTGCTGGGCTTGCCGGTCACCGCCGGATTCTTCGGTAAGTTTTATATCTTCAAGGCCGCCGTGCATGCGCATCTCATCTGGCTGGCGGTTCTGATGGCCGTCAACAGCGTCATCGGCGCTTACTACTACCTGCGCCTCATCGTAGTGATGTATATGCGCGATCCCAGCGCGGAGACTGCCGCTACCGCCCCGGCGCGCTTCCCGGTAACTGTGCATCTCGTCCTGGGAATCAC
>JAYVMO010000188.1:0-3958 GCA_043758915.1 Acidobacteriota bacterium
GCGTACGTCGAAGGCCGCCCAATGCCATCTTCTTCCAACTCTTTCACGAGCGTGGCATCGTTGAAGCGGGGCGGCGGCTCCGTAAAGTGCTGGTCGGGCCGAATCTTATCGAGGCGCAGCGTCTGGCCTTCCGCCACCTGCGGCAGTGTCCGGCCCTCGCCTTCGTCGTCCTTTTCGTCGTCCTCGCGGTCGGCGATCGATGCTGGCATCTGATACACGCGCAGATAGCCGTCGAATTTCTGCACCGACCCTGTCGAGCGAAACGTGTATTCACCCGCGGAAATATCAATGGTCGTCTGATCGAAAATCGCCGGGAGCATCTGCGAAGCCACGAAGCGTTGCCAGATCAGGTTGTAAAGCTTGAAAAGATCGTCGTCGAGATATTTACGAACATCTTCCGGCGCGCGCATGACTTCGGTCGGCCGAACCGCTTCGTGCGCTTCCTGCGCGTCTTTCTTCGACTTGTAGTAGTTGGGCTTTTCCGGCAGGTAATTCGAGCCGAATCGCTGGGGAATCAGTTCGCGGACCTGCGCCAAAGCATCGTTCGAGACGTGCACGGAATCCGTACGCATGTACGTGATGAGCGCAACGGAACCTTCCTCGCCAAGCTCCACGCCTTCATAGAGCTTTTGTGCCAGCGACATGGTGCGCTTCGCCGTGTACCGTAGCCGGTTGTAAGCGGCCTGCTGCAATTTCGAAGTCGTGAAAGGCGGCGGCGGGTTGCGCTTCTTTTCCCTCTGCGCGACGCTCGTCACCTGCCATTTGGCCTTGCTTACTGCGGCGACGATTTTGTCCGCCGTCTCCTGGTTAGAAACCTGAAGATCCTCGCCTTTGTGCTTGAACAGCTTCGCTTCGAAGAGCGGCGGCTCCCCGGCATCCAGCATCGCGTGGATCGTCCAGTATTCCTGCGGGACGAAAGCTCTGATTGCCAACTCCCGCTCCACGATCAGACGCAGCGCGACCGTCTGCACGCGCCCCGCCGATAGTCCGCGGCGAACCTTGTCCCACAGAATCGGAGAAATCTTGTAGCCCACCAGCCGGTCGAGGACCCGCCGCGCCTGTTGCGCATCGACCAGGTTCGTATCCACCTGCCTAGGCTTCTCAAACGCCGCTCGAATGGCCTTGGGCGTAATCTCGTTAAACGTCACGCGGAAAATTTTCTTGGCGTCCGTTGCAGGAATGTCCGCCGCTAATTCTTCGCTGTCCCTTGCCTTCTTTTTGGATTTGAGTTTCGCCGCTTCTTTTTCGCCCGCTTTCGGTTCGGCTCTCTTGCCGTTCCTCTTTTCAGGAGAGTCTGCCTCGATAAAGCGGCTCGGCTTGGAAAGCACCAGCGCCAGGTGCGCGGAGATGGCTTCTCCTTCGCGATCGGGGTCGCCCGCCAGATACACGGCATCCGCGGTGCTCGCCGCTTTTCTCAAATCGTTTATGATTTTACCCTTGCCCTCGATGATTTGCAGCGTAGGCTCGAAAATCTTCTCGTCATCCAGCGTAATCGGTTTTTTGGTGTTCTTCTCTTCCGCGCGAGCGCCTTTCTTCGCGCCCTTTTTCTTCTTGCTCTTCTTGCGCCCGGACGGATCCTCTCCGGGCAGGCGAATGCCGATGGTCTTCTTCGGCAAGTCCAGGACGTGCCCGATGGATGCTTTGACGATGAAGTTGCGCCCCAAATACTTATTGATCGTTTTCGCCTTTGCGGGCGATTCGACAATTACCAGCGAACGAGCCATGTTGCCTTTGTAACTCCGTAATCTTCCGCAGGAAGGGTCTACCGGGCGGGTGTGTGTCCTTCTCGCTACCTTATGCAGATGCTCGAATCAGCCTTGCGGATTCTTTTCCTGCGTTAGATGCATCTCAAAAGCCGGGCGATACACGCCCTCACCTGCACTACAACAGCACTTTGCTGAATTGCTTCCCCGGAAGTTGCCGGATCATCCCTTTCATCTCCAGATCAAAAAGCGTAGCCAGAACCTCGGAAGAGTTCAAGCCGGAGCATTCCACGATGTCATCAATTTGCCTCGGCTCGTCGGTGCTAAGCAAATCGTAGAGCTTTTTTTCCGCGGCATTCAGCGAGGCCGCTGCCAATAGATTCCGCTGCTCCGCTTCGGGCCGCTCGGCCTGCACCAGCGCCGCCCGCACCGGCGTGGGCAGTTCCTCGATCACGTCTTCGGCGCTGGTCACCAGCTTGGCGCCTTGTTTGATCAGCTGATTCGGGGCAAAACTTACCGGCTGCGTCACATTGCCCGGCACGCCAAACACTTCCCGGCCAAACTCCATCGCCAGCCGCGCGGTGATCAGCGACCCGCTGTATTGCGCGCCTTCCACTACGATGACGCCCAGAGGTATTCCTGCCACGATACGGTTGCGCACGGGGAAATTTTCCGGCGCCGGATGCGTGCGCAAAGGAAATTCGCTGACGATCGCGCCGCGTTCCAGCACTTTTTCGTAGAGCTTTTTGTTTTCTTTCGGGTAGCACACATCGATACCCGTGCCCAGGACTCCGATGGCGCGTCCGTTCGCGGCCAGGGCGCCGTGGTGGCCAATAGCGTCGATCCCCCGCGCCATGCCGCTCACGATCACCAGCCCGCGCGCGGCCAGGTCGCGGCCCAGTCTTTCCGCCATTTGCGAACCGTAGTGCGTGGGCCGGCGTGTTCCCACGATGCTAAGGCTGGGCAGATTCAGTACTTGCGGGTCGCCACGCACGTAAAGCAGCACCGGCGGATCGTAGATCTGCAGCAGCGTCTGCGGATATTCCGGCTCGGTCCAATTCAGGAGGCCGCAGCCGGCAATCGTGCGAATTCCCGCCAGCTCTTTTTCCGCGCGCTTGAAAGCCTCTTTCTTGAAGACTGCCTGTGCCGCGGGCGCAGGCAGATTGCACGATTCCAGTTCCGTGAGGGAAGCGCGAAAAACGCCTTCGGGCGAATCAAACCGTTTGAGCAACCGCGCGGACAAACGGGAACCCAGGCCGGGCGTAAGCGCCAGCGCGAGCCACGAGAGGGAGGCGTCCAACTGCATCGCGCCGCGAGCCTACGTGTATGGTAACCTAGTTGTCAAGTACTCAGTGAAGAATGACAACTGCCAGCTTTTCGATATCTAGACTTTAGCGGGGCCACCACCAAGTGTGTATTGCCGAAGCTGATTTCGATCGGCGCGTCTTACGAACGGGCAGGGGCTGCCGCCGCGCGGCATACGGCCCAAAAATACCGCGCTGTGCCGAGTATGTCCACGCACTCATGCGGGGATTCGATTTGCTTCATAGTGCGGTTGCGCGGCGTCTTCCCCGAGGATGGCGTCGAGCGTGGAAACGAAGAGGTCGGCGTCGGCTTCGGAGAAGACCAGCGGGGGGCGCAACTTGAGGATGTTGTGATGCGGGCCGTCGGTCCCGGCGAGGATGCCGCGCTCCCGCAGGCGATTAACCACATAGGAAGCTTGCGCGGTGGCCGGTTCGCGCGTCGAGCGATCCTCCACGAGGTCGACCCCAAGAAAAAGACCTGAGCCGCGCACATCTCCGATGAGAGCGTAACGTTTCTGGAGGGTTTTCAAGCCAGTGATGAAATGAGTTCCTACTCGCAGCGCGCTCTCTTGCAGGTGTTCTTCCTCAAGGACATCCAGCACGGCGAGGCCTGCGGCGCAGGCGACGGGATTGCCGCCGAAGGTGCTGAAAAACTCCATGCCATTGTTGAAGGAATCGGCGATTTCCTTCGTGGTGATGACGGCGGCGAGCGGAAAGGCATTGCCAATGGGTTTGCCGAGAACCACGATGTCAGGAACGACGTCTTGCGTTTCAAATCCCCAGAAGTGTGTGCCCAGCCGGCCGAACCCCACCTGCACCTCGTCCGCGATGCAGACAGCCCCCGCGGCGCGTACGTGGCGATAGACCTCGGAAAGATAGCCCGGCGGAAAGACAATCTGGCCGCCGACGCTGGGAAGCGTTTCGGCAATGTATGCAGCAACACTCCGGCCT
>JAYVMO010000189.1:0-16154 GCA_043758915.1 Acidobacteriota bacterium
GTGCTGGGCCGCTCGAACAATTCCGTTACCCGAAAGGAGCAGTTCGCGTAATATGCATCACCCGCCGCCGCAACCTTCAACTGTCAGACGGACACCCTCCATGAATGCCATCAACCAGACTCGGTTGGAAGGCAGATGTTGATAGTTCGCATACGCATTCTGGCAGTTGAGTTTGACATATCTCCGTTTAAACCAACATGCTGTGTGTGTAGCGCCCAATGTAATCCTGCGTATCAACACGGGGTTCGCTCGGAGTATGTCTTGAGGACAACTAGGAGTGCCGCTGTGGTTCTATTTCTTCTGCTGTCCCCCGCACTCGTCTGGCCCCAGACAGCGGTTCCAGACAAGCAGAGTGCTCCAGCGCACAAGCAGCAGACCCAGCAATCGGAAAACATCGGAGCGGCCGCATCGCAATCGGACGGCGGCATGCAGTCGCAAGACCAGACGGCGGTACCTGCTCCGGCGTCGCCGGTCCCGACCCAAGCCGACCAGAAGACCGGTCATTCCGAAGGCGAACAGACCAAGCGCATGTTCGGGGTCATTCCAAATTTCGCGGCCGTAAGCGCGAATACGCAGCTTCCGCCGCTATCCGTCCGGGGGAAATTCGTGCTTGCGACGCAGGATAGCGTGGATTATTCGTCGTTTATTTGGGCGGGACTGCTCGCTGGCCAGAGCATGGCTTTGAATTCGTATCCGGAGTTGCACAACGGAGCCGCTGGGTATGGACGCTATTTTTGGCGGGCGTTCGCGGATCAAGCGTCTGGTGCATTTTTCACGGAAGCACTTGTCCCGGCGATGACACACGAAGATCCCCGTTACTACACTCTTGGCCACGGAGGTTTTTTCCGCCGAACAGGGTACGCGTTATCCCGTGTCGTCTTTACAAAGACCGATTCTGGAGGCACCAGCTTTAACTTCTCTGAGGTTGTGGGTAATGGACTGGAAGCGGGTCTATCCAACGTTTATTATCCCCCGCAGGAGCGTGGCTTGCGCAAAACGGCAGAGAACTGGGGAACAGGGTTGGAATCTGCCGCCCTCAATAACGTGATCAAGGAGTTCTGGCCGGATATCCGCCAAAAAATGCTTCGACAGAAGTAGTCAGGCCGTCTTACCTCGCGAAATAGTTGCCACTGTTCTTCCGTTGAACATGGAATTACCGTGGCTGCCGACACCAACTGAAACAGACATGAATATACCTGCAGCTCCGGAATCGCCTATCGGAATCCGACCGCTCGCCAGCAAACGGTCTAGTGCCCGCAGCGCTAATCGGACAAGTGGAAACCAGTTCTCGGATCATCTCTGAGTATGCGGGAGGCGGCGAATGGGTATGCTCTGGCACCAGCGTTAGTTACTGGAAACACAAACCGCGTTCAGGCCGGTTGCCACACCCTTGGAGTTTGGTTCTTCAAGGGTGCGGATTTTCTGGTAGTGACTCAGTTCCCGCTTGAGCGTTACACATCCCTCTGAGGTCTACAATGGTCGAAAGTGCGAAGGAGGCGGGATGGCTAAAGTTACTGGGTTAGGTGGTGCATTTCAGCGGGCTGATGATCCGAAGGCTCTCTATAGCTGGTACGAACAGCATCCGGGCATCAGCAGCCCTGAGGGGTGCTTCAGCTTCCAGATGGATAGCCAGCAGGCGTACATCGCCGTAGCGTTCTTCCCTAGATCGTCGGACTACTTTCCCGCTTCGCAGCCGGCGATGCTCAACTTTCAAGTCGACGACCTGGATGGCGTGTTGGGCAGGCTCTCGTCCGCTGGCGTTTCCGTCTCTGCAAAACGCGAAAAGTACGAGTACGGGCATTTTGGTTGGTTTACTGACCCCGAAGGCAATCTGGTGGAGCTTTGGCAGCCGCTCTAGTTCAGCGCCGGCTATAGCTGAGTTTCGATAGTCAGACCTTTATTCTGGCACGCGCTACTCGGTTCAAGCACCCAGGGAGGGGGCTGCAAGGGTCTTTAGACGCGTGGTTTGAAAGGGCCGCGGAACAAAACGTAAGCGATCAAAACCGCGGAAGCAATGGCCTCCGCAAAAATGGTTGCCGCACAGCGCAGCGGCATGGCGTGATGATGAAGCGCAAGGTAATGGTAATGAGCGAACCCGGCAAACCCCAGCGCTCCATACGCCAGCAAAGCCACTCTCGTCCCACTGCGGTAAGCGACCCAAGCCAGCACCGGAAGCACCAGCCAGGCCAGCAGAACACCATGTCGCGTCAACCAGACGGGGCCGGGATACAGATCCAGGCGGAAGGCATTGTCCAGAAAATGCACCGCCGAGGTGAGCAGCGTGGCCCATAGCAAAATAGCGGTCGTTCCGCGCCCGGCGTCCCTGGGAATGTTAGGTGTGGAGGCCATAAATATGCTTGCGACTCTAACTCATTTTCCAGTCCGCAAGCATCTTGCCAAGTATTTCCCCCCGGAGATGCAAGTGTAATACAATGTAAGCGGTTATAAGCGGCGGTAATCAGGAGGTTGCATGGCGGGGCAAAAGATACTGACGCTGCGGCTGGATGGCGGGTTGCGGGTGAAGCTGGACAAGCTGGCGACGGCTACGCGGCGGTCGCGGTCGTTCCTGGCGGCGGAAGCGATCCGCGAGTACGTGGCGCTGAATAGCTGGCAGATTGAAGAGATTCACAAGGGGCTGGCGGAAGCGGACCGAGGGGAGTTTGCGAGCGAAGGCGAGGTAAAGCGGGTGGTGAAGAAGTGGGCTCGCCGTGCGCGTTAAGTGGCTGCGGGCGGCGCTGGCCAACCTGGAAGCCGAAGCGGACTACATTGGGGAGGACAACCCGGCGGCGGCAGGACGGGTGGTGCTGAACATTTTTCGCGCGGTGAATCTGCTAAAGAAGAATCCAGCGATGGGCAGGCCGGGACGAGTTGCCGGCACACGCGAATTGGTGGTTGCCGGAACGCCGTACATCATTCCCTATCGAGTGCGCGGGGAGTCGGTGGAGATTCTGCGCGTGTTTCATGCGGCGCGGAAGTGGCCGGGGAAATTTTGAAGGCATAACGTAGCTCACTTTGTTGGGTGAACAGGGGCGAGGGGAAAAGCGGCGGCAAGCCGCCGCACTCCAAAGTGACATGCGGCGGTAAGCTGGCGCACTCCAAAGTGACATGCGCCAAATGGAAAGTGCCAAGTGAAGTGATGGGCTACTTGGCGGGCTCCTTTTTGTGCAGGGTGGTGCAGACGGTTAGGGCGGAGTTGGGGTCGACGGCGCTGTCGCCCTCTTCGATGAAGCGGATGATGCCCTGCTTGTCGATGATAATGTTGGCGCGGAGAGCCCACTGGTAGGTTTCCTTCTCGACGTCGTAGCCCTTGAGGATGCCGTAGGAGGTGAGCATCTTATGGTTCATGTCGCTGAGGAGCGGGAAGTTGATGGCGATTTGCTTGGCGAAGGCGGCGTTGGCAGCGGGACTGTCCATGCTGACGCCGAAGACTTCGGTATCCGAGGTGTCGATTTTATGCGAGGCGATTCCAGCCTGGACCGCCTGAAGTTGCTTCGTTCAACCACCGGTAAAGGCCAGGAGGTAGACGGCGAGAAAGACATTTTTCTTGCCGCGGTAGTCGCTGAGCTTTACGGTCTTCCACTGATCACTGAGCAGGGTGAAATCGGGAGCGGCGTCGCCAACCTTAAGGGTCATTTTGGCGACCTGCGGTTTTTCACCCTGATGCGCCACCAGCGGCGCGGAAATGACGCCCGCGAGCAGAAGCCCGACAGCAAGAGCACGGTTCATCGACACTCTCCCCTTCCGAGAAGTTCGAGCAAGCACGAGTGAGTTTACACCCGGTCCACAGGGGATGACCGGGAAATGTTGAAGAATATTCCCGGAGCGGCAACCTGCAAGAAGAAAACGGGGGAGCTAGCGGGAAGGATGTCCGCCGCTCAGGGATTCCGAAGTGTGGATCAGTTGAGATCCTTTCCGGTAGGGCCGGAACTGTCGGTCGCTCCGCTCAGGTTGACAGTGGCGGCTAGGCAGCCTTTTAAGCTAAACCGTCCTGCCCTGAGAAATGCGCGTGCGCGCGGCTGCTGTTATGCTGAAGGGAGAGATACCAGCAGGAGAAGACGGCGGAATTGGCTCCCATCATTAGCGCACAAGGACTATCGAAGAGATACGGAAGCGCACCACTCTTTCAAAACATTTCATTTACGGTGTCGGAAGGCGACCGCATCGGCGTGATTGGGCCGAATGGGTCGGGCAAGTCGACGCTGCTGGAGATGCTGTACGGGCGCGTGAAGCCGGACAGCGGAGACGTGGCGGTGCGCAAGGGCACGCGGCTGAGCTGCGTCACGCAGATTTCGGAGTTTGCGCCAGGCGTGACGGTGCGAGCGGTGATGGAGCGCGCGCTGGAACGAGCGCGAGTGCCCGAGGGGGAGTGGGCGTCGCGATTTGCCGAGACGCTGGGCCGCACGGGTTTTACGGAGCTGGATGCGCTGGCGGCGGAGCTTTCCGGCGGATGGAGGAAGCGGCTGGCCATTGCGGAGGCGTGGGTACAGGCGCCGGACGTACTGCTGCTGGACGAGCCGACCAACCATCTGGATTTCGCGGGGATTGCCTGGCTGGAAGGGGTGTTGCGAAGCGCGGCATTCGCGTGCGTGGTGGTGAGCCACGACCGGTATTTTCTCGAGAACGTGGCCAACGAGATGGTGGAACTCAACCGCGCTTACGAGGATGGGGCGCTGCGCGTGGAGGGAAATTACAGCCGTTTTCTGGAGGCCAAGGAAGAGTATCTGCACGCGCAGCAAAAGCGGCAGGACGCGCTGGAAAACCGCGTGCACACGGAACTGGCGTGGCTGAGGCGAGGGCCGAAGGCGCGGGCAACCAAAGCCAAAGCGCGAATCGACACGGCGCACGAGATGATCGGCGAACTCGCGGAGATGAAAGCGCGGAGCCGGACGCCGGCGGCGGAGATTGATTTTTCGGCGACCAACCGGAAAACCAAGCAACTGATCACGCTCGATGACGTTTCCTACGGCTATGGCGAACGAACGCTGTTCGAAGGGCTGCATTTTATCGTTACCTCGGGGATGCGCGTGGGACTCGTCGGGCCGAACGGGAGCGGAAAGACGACGCTGCTGCGATTGCTGCGCGGGGACATCCCGCCAATGGAAGGCAAGATTCGCAGGGCGGACGGGCTGCGCATCGTGTACTTCGACCAAAATCGTGAGCTTGATCCGGATGTTACGCTGCGGCGTGCGCTGGCGCCGGACAGCGATGCGGTGATTTATCAGGAGCGGGTGATTCACGTGGCGTCGTGGGCGGAAAAGTTTCTGTTCACGAGCGAAGCGCTGAATCAACGAGTGGGGCGGCTTTCGGGAGGCGAGCGGGCGCGGGTGCTGATCGCGCAGTTGATGCTGCAACCGGCGGACGTGCTGCTGCTGGACGAGCCGACGAATGATCTGGATATCCCGACGCTGGAAATCCTGGAAGAGAGCTTGCTGGAGTATCGAGGGGCTTTGGTGCTGGTGACACACGATCGCTTCATGCTGGATCGCGTTTCGACGGTGGTGCTGGGGCTCGATGGTATTGGCAAGGCGGAGCGATTCGCGGACTATTCGCAATGGGAAGAGTGGCAAAACTCGCAGAAGGCGCAGAAGAGAACGAGCGCGAAAGAGGAGCAGCGCTCGCGAGGGGCAGAAGACGGGAATAAATCGCCGGCACAGAAGAAAAAACTTTTGTATCAGGAATGCCGCGAACTAGAAACCATCGAGGAGCGGATCGCGGAGGCGGAACAGCAGTTGCAGAACAAGCATGCGGCACTGGAGGATCCCGCGGTGATGGGGGATCACGCGCGGCTTAACAGCACGCTTGCCGAGATGGGCGCGGCACAAGAGATCGTCGATGCAATGTATGCGAGGTGGGCGCATCTGGAAAAAAAGCAGGGTTGAGATTCTCCCGGCAAAACACTTCAAAGGGCGCGGCCAGCGGCTGCGCCGGAGGCCCAGGCCCACTGAAAGTTGAAGCCGCCGAGGTGGCCGGTGACGTCGACGACTTCGCCTATGAAGAAGAGGCCGGAAATCTTGCGGGATTCCATGGTTTTGCTGGAGAGTTCGCCGGTGTCCACGCCACCGGCAGTGACTTCGGCTTTTTCGTAGCCTTCCGTGCCCGCGGGGGTGACGATCCATGCATGCACCTGTTGCTCTAGTTCTTCGAGCGCTTGATTGGTCCAAGAGGGCGGTGCGTGCAAATCCAGCCAACGAATTGCGAAGCGATTGGGGAGAATTCCCTGCAAAGAGGAACGAGCGGCGGCCATATTTCGGACTTTGCCATCGCGAAGCGCGGAGGTGACATCACGATGGGGCGCAAGGTCGATGCGGAGGGATATGCCTTGGTCCCAGTAGGAGGAAATTTGCAGGATTGCCGGGCCACTCAGGCCGCGGTGGGTGATCAGCATGCTCTCGCGAAAAGAGTGCGGGTCGCGTGGCTGGCCGTCGATTGCAACGATGACTTGGGCAGAAACACCTGCGAGGTCGCAATAATCGGCGCTGTCTTTGGGCCCGAAGCTTAGCGGGACGAGCGCGGGCTTTGTGCTGACGATTTTCAGGCCGAATTGCCGCGCGAGATCGTAGCCGAAGGCGCTGGCGCCCATTTTGGGGATGGAGAGGCCGCCGGTGGCAACGACAAGAACCGGGGCGTGGAACTCGGCGGATTCGCTGCGAACGATAAATTCCGTGGTGCGCTGGACTTCACGGATTTTGCTGTTGAGAAAGATTTGCACTCCGGCAGCCTGGCATTCCGTTTCGAGCATGTCCGTGATTTCGCTGGCGGCATGATCGCAGAAGAGCTGACCGAGCGTTTTCTCGTGATAGAGGATGCGGTGTTTTTCGACGAGCGCGAGGAAGTCCGACGGCGTATAACGGGCCAGCGCGGATTTGGCGAAGTGCGAATTGGCGGAGATGAAGTTTTCGGCCCGGCAGTGAATATTCGTGAAATTGCAGCGACCGCCGCCGGAGATGAGGATTTTCTTTCCGATGCGGTCGGCGTGTTCGAGAACGGCAACGCGCCGCCCGCGTTTGCCGGCTTCGATGGCGCACATCAATCCAGCAGCGCCTGCACCAAGAATGACGGCGTCGAATTTGTGGATCACTCGTGGAATGTGGGCATCTCAACTGGACAGCGAGCGCACGGGCGAGCAGCTATTGTGCGTGCGAGAGGACAAAAGAGGAAGCGCCGAATAAATTCAGCGGAGGTAGCCCCAGTTGTGGAGTTTGTCGGAGTCTTCGACCCAGCGGTCGCCGATGTCGGTGCGGTAGTACATGTTGGGGATGAGGATGTTTTTGATGCGGGAGTAGACCTGGGCCTGGGCTTGCTTCATGGTCTGGCCGGTGCCCACGACGACGAGGACGACACCCGAGGTGCCGGCGATGAGCCACTGGCCGTTGACTTCTTTTACGTCTTCGATGTGAATGCCGTCGGTGGTGGGCTTTTTAAAGACGATGGTATTGTTCTTTGAGAAGGATTCGAAAGTGGCTTCGTCGTCAAAGGGAAACGGCGGAACAACGATGCGCACGCCGATCTGGAAGCCGCTGCGGGTGCGCCATTTGGGCTCGACGCCGGTGGCCAGCTCCCAGAAAAAATCGCTGATGGGCGTGAGCATGCCTTCCTGCTGGATGCAGATGGTGGGATAGCCGAAGCGCGAAGTGAATTCGAGCGGGTAGATGCCGTTGTTGTTGACGATGCAGTTCAGATCGATGTAGCCGACGTAGCCTTCTTCGGCGAGCTTGGACTCCATTTTAAGAAGCGTGCGATTGAAAAGCAGGTTGGGCTCGCTCCAGAACATGGCGGTGCCCATTTCGCCGGTGGGCGGTCCGACTTCGCCGGGGAAAAGCTTTTTGTGCTCGAAATTGATGTTGACAGGGGTGACGAATTTCTTGCCGTTATGGAAGGCGCCGACGGCGACTTCCACGCCGTTGATGCGGCGCTGGAGCTGGAAGACTTTTATTTCGTCGGCGAAGGCTTTTTTGTAAGCCTCGAGCATGCGCATAACGTCTTCGCCGTCTTCTTCTTCGCCGACGAAGAGGCGGCGCTTGACGTTTTGCGCTTCCCCGCTGGGCTTGATGACGTAGCGGTCGGGATTTTTCTTGACGAATTCGATGGCGGGATCGAAGGAATCGAAATCCTCGTAGGGGATGATGGTGACGCCGGCGGCCTTCAGCTCCTCCTGGCCAAAGGAGCGATCGTCTTCGAGACGGTCGCCGTACTCCGTGCCGCCAATGACGGGTTTGCCGGTGGCGCGGAGGGCGCGGGCTTTGGCGCCCTGGCCGAGAGTGTCGTCGAAGACGACGATGTCGGCCCACTTGGCGTCTTTTTCCCAATCCGTGGATTTGGGGACGAAGCCGTCGGCAATGTCGCGTTCTTTTTCGTTGTCGATGTAATAGCGGACGTCGTGGCCTTCCTTGAGAACTTGCCAGGCGATGTCACCGATGAGGCCGGAGAGCGAGACGAAGAGAAATTTACGTTTGTCCATTTTTCAGCGAGCGACGGTTTCCTCCGTTGTGAATGCGATGATGGCATTGTAGTGGGAAGCGAGCAAGGGAATGTTACGGAACGGTGAAGAATTTTTGGGGCGAAAGAATGTGCGTGATAGTTACGAAGAGGAATGCTAAGGCAACCCGAGGACGTGCGCGGTGGCATCAGACATGAAAGGGGGGCCGTGAAGGAACCTGTCCGAAAGGGCAAGTTTTCTGTACGGACTGGCCTTCGGTTCAGGTTATACTTAGGAGTTCCAATCTGGGGGAAGCGCCAAGGGCTTCCGTGAAGCGCGGCTGGGAACCCGACCTAATTTGAGAGAGGTGATATTTGCGCCGAACTCTGTTGATTCTGATGAGCGGACTATTTCTGCTGAGCGCGGTGCAGTGCGACGCGCAGATGCTGCACAGGAAGAAGAAGAAAAACGCCAAGGCAGCCAGCGAAGACGCCAGTGTGCAGCCAGACAAAATCCTGTATGACCGCGCGCTGAACGATATCAAGCACGGGCGGCACGAATCGGGACGGCTGAACCTGCAGACCCTGATCAACACGTATCCCGACAGCGAATACCTGGCCAAGGCCAAGCTGTCGATTGCCGACTCCTATTATAAAGAAGGCGGAACTGCGAACATGGCGCAGGCCATCTCCGGATATAAAGATTTCATCGTGTTCTTCCCTTTCCTGCCGGAAGCAGCCGATGCGCAGAAGCAAGTGGCCATGGCGCACTACCAGCAGATGGAAAAGCCGGACCGCGACCGGACAGAGGCGAAACTGGCCGAGGAAGAGTTCCAGACATTTTTGGAGAAGTATCCTCACGATGCGCTGGCTGCCAATGCCGAGCAGCGGCTGCGCGAAGTCCAAGAAGTGCTGGCGGAGGGCGATTACCGCGTCGGTTACTACTACTACGTGAAGGGGGACCGGCGCGCGGCGGCGGCGCGGCTGCTGGGCGTGACCAAGAGGTATCCGCTGTACAGCCGATCGGATCACGCACTGTGGATGCTGGCGGATATTTTCGAAAAGAGCGAGCGAAAGGACATCGCCGCGCTGTATTACGGGCAGATCGTGCGGAATTATCCGATGTCCGGCATGGCGGGAGAGGCGAAGAACAAGCTGGTGGCGTTTAATGTGCCGGTACCACAGCCAGATCCTAAGGCAGTGGCATGGATGACGGCGGATCAGAACGCGCCGCGGCCTCACGAGAGCTTGATAAAGAAGCCGATGGGGCTGTTCCGGAATGGACCGGGGAAAGAGCTGCAGGTGGCAGCCAGGACGGGCACGCCCAATCTGCAACCGGAAGCGGACAATACATCGGCGACGGACGTGCTGACTGGCGGTGGCACGCCGCGACTGGGTGGGACTGGTTCGGGTACAGGGATCGTGGCAACCGTCACGCCGGGCGGCAGCAAGAGTTCCGAAGGAACGACGAACGGCGGGGAGAACTCGACGGCGGCGACGGACGGAACTACGACGAATCCCCCGGCGGCGAATGATGGGAATGGACCCGAGGCAACGGGAGCAGCGCCGACGAACGGCGGGGAGAACTCGACGGCAGCGACGGACGGAACTACGACGAATCCCCCGGCGGCGAATGATGGGAACGGACCCGAGGCAACGGGAGCAGCGCCGACGAACGGAACCGCGACGAATGCGGCTTCGCCCACGGCAGATGGCGCGGCAAAAACGGATGCGCCGCAGAGTGCGGAGGCGACAAAGACGGATGGTACGCAAAACGCTGCCATCTCGAAGAATCACAAGGAATCCAGCAGCAAGAAGAAGAAGGGATTGCGCAAGATCCTTCCCTGGTAGCAGGGGCAATCTGAATTCGTGACACAGGGTGCGGCGCGTTGCCACACCCTTTTTTATGTGCACACGCCCGCGGCAGGAAATGGGGCGAAACCACCATATCCACTTCCGACACACGGCTCTCCTGTGGGCGTTGACGCCCTTCGGCGCTGGTGCTCCAATACTGAAGAGTCTCCGAAAAGCGCTACTGCACGGCAGTCTGGTGCAAAGCTTGGGTGGGGTATCTCCGGAGGACGTTCGGTGGCCAAGATCCTGGTTGCGGACGACAACAGCAATATCCAGAGGATGGTAGGGCTGGCCCTGAAAGATCAGGGCATCGAGGTGGTGGCCGTCGGCAACGGCGAAGCGGCCGTGCGGAAAATTTCGGACATTCGCCCCGACCTGGTGCTCGCGGACATTTTCATGCCGGTGCGAAATGGCTATGAAGTCTGTCAGTATGTAAAGTCTGATCCGTCGCTCGCGCATATTCCGGTGATCCTGCTGGTCGGCGCGTTCGATCCGCTGGATGAGCAAGAAGCGCAGCGAGTGGGCGCGGATGGTGTTCTGAAGAAGCCGTTCGTACCGCCCGATCCGCTGATTTCCATGGTGAAGTCCGCGCTGGCGCGAGCCGGCGTCTCCTTGGCGGGAGCGCCTGCCGGACCCGCGCTTAGACCGCTTGCGGCGACGGATCTCTTGAAGAATTCGAAGGCCGCACGCCATCCTCTCGGAAGCGTTACACCCATACCCCAGCCATCCAGTATTTCGTTACCGGCACTAGACAGCGAGCCGACGCCGGAAGAGTTTTCCACGCGTCCCGCTCCCGTACGCATCGACGCGGATAATGGACCGTTGGCGTTCGGCAATTTGTTGGATACTGCCGCCACGCAGGAAGCAGAAGAGGACCTGGATTTTATTCCCACGGTACATCCGGAGCTGGCGACGGAGCGAGACTGGCGCTCGACGGATGAGGAAGAGACCGTAGAAGAAGCCGAAGAAGCGCCAAAGGCAGCCTGGCGACCCGACGGCACAGATGAAGCCTTTGCCGCCGACGAGACCGAGGGCAAGGTTCGGAACTGGCGAGAAACAGAACTGGCCGAAACGCCGGCCGGGAAGCAGCACACTCCGGCATGGACACCGGTCGAAGAGAAGACAGCCAGTGCGGCTGCGGAAGAGACGGAAGCAAGAGTTTCCGCGAAAATCACAGAGACGATTCTGTCGGAAGTGGGAGTTTCGGCGCCAAGGACGCCGTTTAGCGGGGATGCATGGACCGCCGCGGTTTCCGCGGGTAGCGAAGAAAACACAACGGCGGCAAACGTAGAAGAGGTCCCTGCGTATGCTGCTCAAGCTGATCCGTCCGCAATCCTAAAAGAAACGCCGGCGGAAGTGCCAGTACTCGTTCCCTCGGCGGCGGAACCGAAAGAAACGGTTGCGGCAGAACCGAGCTTGACGAATTCGTGGTTCTCTTCGTCATCGAGCCCCTGGGAAGCCGAGGCGCAGAAGGCGGGCCAACTGGCATCGAGCTGGGACGCTCCGACGAGCGCGGCGGCCACATCGAGCGAAGCCACACCGGAGGTAGCCAAAGAGGTTGCCGCTCAGGAACAGGCCGCGGAATCGGCCACCCCGGCGATTTTGTACAGCAATGCAGCGGTGGAAGTAGCGGACCTCAACGGCAATCATGCGGTTTCGGCATACGAGGCTGAAAGCAAGACTGCGGAGGAAGCGGTGCACCCTGCCGCAGCGATCGAAGCGACTCAAGAGCGGATAGCTCTTCCTGCTGCGACAGTGGAGGCAATTCGGGTAGAAGCAGCCCGCGTGGCCGAAGCCTCGCAAGAAGCTGTGGCTGGTACGCAGACTGCTAACGCAGCGCCAAGCACGCCGCAACCGAGCATGGATGACTTAGTGGCCAAAGTGATGGCGAGGATGACTCCGGAAGCGCTGCAAGCGATGACGCGCGAGATTTTGAAGCCGGTCGTGGAAGCCATGGTCCGCGACGAGTTGAACGCAAAAAAGTAATTCCCTGCCATCATTTGGTTGGATTTGGAACCGACTATTTTCACCGATTCGCCCACACCCGCTGCCACGCGCGGCGGCTGAATTGACTGCGCCGCTTGGCCCCTCGTATAGTCGAAGATTACTTTGCATTGGAAATGGCGGACGTGTGTGTGCGCCGCCGGAAACCTACAGGGAGAACCGCACCGAATGGCCCGCGAAATTGCCAAAGGATATGAGCCACAGCAGATCGAGCCGCGCTGGGCGGAGTTCTGGGTAAAGGAAGAGCTGTTCCGCGCGGACGCCAATGCGCCGGGGCCGGTGTTTTCCATCGTGATTCCGCCGCCGAACGTGACCGGATCGCTGCACATCGGGCACATGCTGGACCACACGGAGATCGACATCCTGACGCGCTGGCACCGCATGCGGGGATACAACACGCTGTACCTTCCGGGAACGGACCACGCGGGGATTTCGACGCAGCGGGTGGTGGCGCGGCAGCTTGCGGAAAAAGGAATCGATTACCGGGGGCTGGGACGAGAAGAGTTCGTGAAGCGCGTGTGGCAGTGGAAGGAAGAGAGCGGCGGGACGATCACCGAGCAGATGAAGCAGATCGGGGAAAGCTGCGACTGGTCGCGGGAGAGGTTCACGCTTTCGCCGGAACTTTCGCGCGTGGTGCGGGAAGTTTTCGTGCGGCTGTATGAAGAGGGACTGATTTACCGCGCGCACTACCTGACGAACTGGTGTCCCGTGTGCTTGACGGTGCTGAGCGATTTGGAAGTGGTGCACGAAGAGCGGCAGGGACACCTGTGGCACATCAAATATCCGGTGGCGGAGACGAAAGAGTTTTTGGTGGTGGCCACGACGCGGCCAGAGACAATGCTGGGCGATACGGCGGTGGCCGTGCATCCCGAGGACGAGCGGTACCAACATCTGGTTGGGAAAAAGGTGCTGCTGCCATTGATGAACCGAGAAATCCCGATCGTCGCGGATGGGATGGTGGACCGGGAATTTGGAACGGGGGCGGTGAAGATTACGCCCGCGCATGACCAGAACGATTTTGAAGCGGGGCGGCGGCACAAATTGCCGGAAATCGACGTGATGACCGATGACGGGCACATGAACGCGAACGCCGGGGCGTATGCGGGGCTGGACCGCTTCGAAGCGCGGAAAAAGATTGTGGAGGATTTGAAGGCGCAGGGGCTGCTGGAAAAAGTGAGCGAGCACACGCATGCGGTGGGGTTGTGCGAGCGCAGCAAGACGGTGGTGGAGCCGCGGGCGTCGAAACAATGGTTTTGCAAGATGAGGCCGCTGGCGGAGCCGGCCATCGCGGCGGTGGAGCGGGGAGAAATCCGAATCGTGCCCGACAACCGGCGCGAAGAATACTTCAACTGGATGCGGAACATCCGGGACTGGACGCTCTCGCGGCAGCTTTGGTGGGGGCACCGGATTCCGGCGTGGTATTGCAAGGAACACAAACACCTGACAGTGGCGCGCGAAACGCCGGCGAAGTGCGCGACGTGCGGCTCGGCAAATCTCGAGCAAGACCCGGACGTGCTGGACACGTGGTTCAGCTCCGGACTGTGGCCATTTTCGACGCTGGGATGGCCGGAGAACACGGTCGACTTCGAGAAATACTACCCGACGAGTCTGTTGATCACAGGTTACGACATCCTGTTTTTCTGGGTGGCGCGGATGATCATGCTGGGGCTGCACTTCACGGGGAAAGCGCCCTTCCGCGCCGTGCATCTGCACTCGCTGGTGCGCACGGCGAGCGGCGAGAAGATGTCGAAGTCCAAGGGCACGGGACTCGACCCGGTGGCGCTGAACCAGCAGTACGGGACGGATGCCATGCGCTTCTGCCTGGCGTCCATGGCTGCGCCGGGGACGGACATTGCTTTGTCGGACGACCGGCTGCTCGGCGCGCGAGCGTTTGCCAATAAGATTTGGAATGCGGCGCGGTTTTTGTTCGTCAATCTGGACAAATTCGAGCAGGGCGGAGCGAAGATCGAGGAATTGGCCGCGCCGGAAGTGCGCGCAAAGGCGCCTTATGCGGCGGCAGGGACAGTGCCGCTGGTGGATGAGTGGCTGTTTGCACGGCTGGCTGCCACAGCCGAACTGGTCAACGACGCGTTGAGGAATTATCGCTTTCATGAGGCGGCGCAAGGCGTGTATCAGTTTTTCTGGGGCGACTTCTGTGACTGGTACATCGAGTGGGTGAAGCCGGAGCTACAGAGCGCGGATCGCGAGCGGGCTGTTGTCGCGTGGAAGAATTTGTTCGCAGCTTTTGACGCGGCGCTGCGCCTACTGCATCCGTTCATGCCGTTTCTGACGGAAGAACTGTGGCACCAGTTGCCACAGAAGAGCGGAGCGAAATCGATTGCCCTGGATGCGTTTCCAGAATCGCGAGCGGAATGGAAGAACGCGAAGGCAGAGCAGGAGTTCGGCTTGCTCCAGAAAGTGATTGGAGAACTTCGCAATATACGAGCGGAGATGAAGCTCGATCCGAAAAAGAAACTGGCGGCGGACTTTTCCAGCGCCGATGCGGCTACGCGCGACGCGATTGCGAGAAGTCTGGATGGGATTGTGCGGCTGGGGGCGCTCACGGAATTGAAAGTTTCCGCGCAGAAGCTGGAGCAGGCGGGCGGCGCGGTGCGGTCGACGTCGCTGTTTGACGTGCGGATCGCGCATGTGGAGACGGTGAATCCGGCAGTGGAGCTGGCGCGGGTGAAGAAGGAAATCGAGGGATTGAAAAAGGCGGTGGCTTCGAAGGAACAGCAACTTGGTGATGAAACGTTTCGAAGCCGCGCGCCGGAGAAGATTATCGCGAAACTGGAAGCGGCGCTTGGCGAACAGAAGATCGCGCTGCAAAAGCTACTCGATCGCCTGGATCAACTCGAGAAGGGCAACTGACAAGAGCAGAATCGTAGAATTCAGCGCGTAAGCCGGAGAATCCAACTCCACATTCGGAGGCAGGCCAACAGATCGATTTGCGAGCAGCGCTGGCGCACGCAGCTCCCGCAGTGAACCTGGGCCTGCTTGTCCAGCGCATCGAGGCAACGTAAGCTTAGGCGGCGCGGAATTCGCGGTGGAATCCCCATGCCCCCAACAACCCTTCCAGGAACAACCGACCGGCGGCTGGCGGCGCTGCTGACGCTGCTGGCGGAGAACGGCACAATCGTCGTCAGCGGGGCGCGGATTGCGCGAGAGATTGGTGTGTCGCGCTCCACGGTTTGGCGCTGGGTCACGCTCTTGCGCCGTTTGGGAGTGAAGGTGAAGGGCCAGACGGCTTCGGGCTATTTCCTGGAAAAAGTGCCGGACATTCTTACGCCGGACATGCTGCGGCAGCGGCTGAAAGGGAGCCTCTTCGGGAAACGCATCCACCATTTTTTCAAGACGGATTCGACGAACCGCGTGGCGCTGGACCTGGCGCACGCGGGCGAGCCAGAAGGCGCGGTGGTGCTGGCGGAAGAGCAGACGGCGGGACGCGGGCGCGCGGGCCGGGCATGGCAATCCGAGCGCGCGGCGGGGATTTATGTGACGCTGCTGCTGAGGCCGAAGCTGGCTCCGGTGCAGGCCCCGCTGCTCACGATGATGGCGGGGCTTTCGGCGCATGCGGCGATTCAGGCGGTCACTGGGTTAGAACTGGACGTGAAATGGCCGAATGATCTGCTGATTCGCGGAAAGAAAGTGGGCGGCATCCTGACGGAAATGCACGCGGAGCCGGGCGCGGTGCGCTTTGTGATCGTGGGGATCGGGCTGAACGTGAATCAAGAAACATTCGGCGGGGAACTTGGGTCGATAGCCACATCGCTGCGGATAGAGACGGGAAAGCAGGAATCGCGATTGGAGTTGCTGGTGCGGTTGCTGCGGGAATTCGAGAGCGACTACAATCGGTTCTTGCGGGAAGGCGCGGCCAGTGT
>JAYVMO010000190.1:0-8411 GCA_043758915.1 Acidobacteriota bacterium
CGCCAGCCGCTCAAAGCCCCAGGACCGTCACCAGCTCGCGCACGGACGCCGCCGACTTCTGCAACGCCACATTCTCCTCCGCCGTCAGCTTGATCTGAATAATCTCCTCGACGCCCTTGGAGCCTAGCTTCACTGGCACGCCGACAAACAATCCCGTGATCCCGTACTCTCCCTCCAAATACACGGCGCAAGGCAGGATCTTTTTCTTGTCTTTCAAGATTGCTTCCACCATCTCCACCGCTGCCGCCGAAGGCGCATAGTAAGCCGATCCCGTCTTCAGCAAATTCACGATCTCCGCCCCGCCCTTGCGTGTGCGCTCCACGATCACGTCAATACGCTCCTTGGGCAGCAAATCCGGCAGCGGAATTCCCGCCACCGTCGAATAGCGCGGCAGCGGCACCATGTCGTCGCCATGCCCGCCCAGCACGAACGAGTGCACATTTTCCACGCTCACTTTGCACTCCATCGCCACAAACGTGCTCATGCGCGCCGAATCCAGCACACCCGCCATTCCCAGCACGCGGTTTTTCGGAAAGCCGCTCACCTTGAACGCCGCCTGCGCCATGGCATCCAGCGGATTCGTCACCACGATGATGATGCAGTTCGGCGAGTGCTTCACGATCTGTTCGACGACGGCCTTCACCACGTCGTAGTTGGCCTTCAGCAAGTCGTCGCGGCTCATCCCTGGCTTGCGCGGAAATCCCGCGGTGATCACCACCACGTCGCTGCCCGCCGTCGCGCTGTAATCCCCGGTCGCAGTCGAAATCCCTGTAGCGTGCGCATCCGTCCGCGTGATCGGCCCGGATTCCATCATGTCCAGCGCCTTGCCCGCCGGCGGCCCGTCCAGAATGTCCGTCAGCACCACGTCCGCCAACTCCAGGTCCACAATCCGCTGCGCCGTCGTCGATCCCACAAATCCGCTGCCCACCACCGTCACCTTTTTTCTGCTCATTCTGCTCCTCACCCTTTTTAGAAGTTTTCTCCGCGCTGTCTCTGCGTCTCTGCGTTATCTTTGTTCTTTCTTTCTTTCTCCTGACTACCGCGCCGCCGCCGCGCCTTTCATGTTCTCAATGATCGCCGACGCAAACGCCGACGTCCCCACCTTGGTCGCGCCGGGCATCAGCCTCTCCAAATCGTACGTCACGCGCTTTTGCTGGATGGTGCGCGCGATGCCATCTTCGATAAGCCGCGCCGCTTCCTTCCACCCGAGAAACTCAAACATCATCGCGCCAGAAAGCATCAAGGAACTCGGATTAATCACGTCCTTGTCTGCATATTTCGGCGCCGTCCCGTGCGTGGCTTCGAACACGCCGTAGCCATCGCCGATGTTCGACCCCGGCGCCATGCCCAGCCCGCCCACCTGCGCCGCGCACGCATCCGACAAATAGTCCCCATTCAAGTTCGAAGTCGCCAAAACGCTGTACTCATCCGGGCGCATCAGCACCTGCTGAAACACGGAATCCGCGATTCTGTCGTTGATCATCAGCTTCTGCTTCCACTGGCCTTTCCCGTGCGTCGCGTAGATGGCCTCCAGCGTGGCCTTCACTTCATCGCAGACAGTCTTTTTGATGGTTTCCGTGCCTTGTTCGAGACCCGGTTCAATCATCGCCGCGTTTTGTTCCGCGGTTAGCCCCGGACTCTTGTCCAGATTGTCGATGATCCAGCTCTCCCGCTCGGTAATCGTTTGCGCGCGGAATTCCTCTCGCGCCAGCTCGTAGCCCCAGTCGCGGAAAGCACCCTCGGTAAACTTTTGAATGTTGCCCTTGTGCACCAGCGTCACGCTCTTGCGCTTGTTGGCCAGCGCGTACTTGATGGCGCGGCGCACCAGCCGCTTCGTGCCTGTCGGCGAAATAGGCTTGATGCCCACGCCGGAATCCCAGCGAATCTGTTTTTTGCCGTCCTTGAGCATCTCGTGGTTGAGAAACTCCAGCAGCTTCTTGGCTTCCGCCGAGCCGGATTTCCACTCGATGCCCATGTACACGTCTTCCGTGTTCTCTCGAAAGAGGAACACATCCATCTTTTCCGGCTCGCGCACCGGGGAGGGAACTCCCGGAAAATAGCGAATGGGGCGCTCGCAGGAGTACAAATCCAGAATTTGCCGCAGCGCCACGTTCAGCGAACGAATCCCGCCGCCCACGGGCGTCGTCAGCGGTCCTTTAATGGCCACGCGAAAGTCGCGAATGGCATCCACCGTGTCGTTCGGCAGCCACTCATTAAACGCCTTGAAAGCTTTCTCCCCGGCGAACACTTCAAACCATGCCACGCGCTTCTTCCCGCCGTAGGCATTTTCAACTGCGGCATCAAACACGCGTCGCGACGCCTTCCAAATGTCGCGTCCAGTGCCGTCCCCCTCGATGTACGGAATCACCGGCGTGTCGGGCACCTGCAGTTCGCCCCCGCTGTAACCAATGGCCCTGCCATCGGCAGGAACCGACTGCCCGTTGTAGGAACTCTTCATGTATGCAAATCCTCCGAGGAAAAGACAACCCGCCACTACGCTGCGCAGTCCCAGATCGCATCGCCGTGCAAGCGCGAACCAAAAAACATATCACATCGCGGAACCCACCGAAAGTTCCGCACTGCGTCGTCTCGCGCGGCCTTGCTCTGATTCGAAAAAGCGCAAAAAAGTAGGGGCACGATACATCGTGCCCCTCTTCCCCAAAAACGATTGTTGGCAGCGATCGCGCCTAGAACATATTCCAGAGGAATTGGTTGTAAACTTCGTGGTGATACTGCACCTCAGGCGCCTTCACGAACGTCCCCAGCAGTCGCGAACACCGATCCGCCGAAGCCTGCTTCAAGTCCGCGTAGCGGCCCTTCACATCCGCGCCCAGAAGCTTCGTGGTGCACTCCGCCTTCCGGAAATCCTCAATCGCGGTATAAATGTTGTCCGGCAGGTAGCGCTCCGCCTGCCGCAGGTTTTTGATCTTCGCCGTTTCGCCATCCAGCCCGGTCTTGAAAATCGAGTACATCACCAAATATGGATTCGCGTCCGGCGCCACCGAGCGCACTTCCACACGCGAACTCTTTTCATTTCCGATGGGGATGCGGATCATCGACCCGCGATCCACCGGCGACGCCTTGATCTGGTTCGGCGCTTCAAAATGCGGATCGAGCCGCCGGTACGCGTTCACGCTGGCATTCAGCAGCAAGCAAATGTCGTTGGCATGGGTGAGGAGGCGGTCCACGAACGACCACGCGAATTTGCTGAGCTTTTCCTCGCCCTTGGGATCCCAGCACAAGTTCTTCCCGCCCTCGCTGACGGACACGTTCGTGTGCATGCCGTTGCCGTTTACGCCCACCACTGGCTTGGGCAAAAACGAAGCCGTCAGTCCCATGCGCGTGGCCACCTGCCGGCAGATCAGCTTGTAGAGCTGGATCTGGTCCGCCGCCGCCACCACTTCGCCATAACCGTAGTTAATCTCGAACTGCGACGGTGCCACCTCCGGATGGTCCTTCTCATTCTGGAAGCCCATGGCCCGCTGCACTTCCGCGGTGGTATCGATGAACATGCGCAGCGGGTCGCCCGGAAGCGAATGGTAATACCCGCCGGTATTCACGTATTCAAACTTGTGCGTCTCGTGGTAGTGCCGCTCGGCATTTTCGCCCTTGAACAGGAAGCCTTCGATCTCGTTGGCCGCGTTCAGCGTATAGCCTTCCTTCTTGTTGAGCGCCTGGGCATATCCTTTGAGCACTCCGCGAATGTCCGCATTGTACGGCGAGCCGTCTTTGTCGATCACCTCGCCGAACACCAGCACCTTTCCGGAACCAAACACATCCGCTGGCGCCCAGTAGAACGCGCTCCAATCCATGGCCAGCCGCAGGTCGCTCTCGCGCTGCGCGGTAAACCCGCGAATCGACGATCCGTCAAACGTCAAATTGTCCCAGCTCTTGATGAGAAACTTCTTGTCGTAGTCCAGCATGTGCAGCCGGCCTTCGAGGTCGCTGAACAGCACCGTCACGGCCTTGATGCGCTTCTCGTCCGTCAGGTATTTGATCCGCTCTTCCTGAATCTTGTGCGCCGCAACGCGGTTTTTGCGCTGCTCCTTCGCGTTCAGGTTCAGTTCTTCCAGCTCTTCGTAGGAAAGCGCCAGGAAATTACGCAGTTCGTTCGACATGAATCTCCTCGAGTTGCGATTGGAGACCGCTTAGGCGCAAAAATTGGGGGGCACAATGACTGCCCATCAATCGATAGGTTAGCGCGCCGCTCTTCTGGCGGTCAATTCGAATAATCAACCCAATCCATTAAAAAAACTAATCCAGACCGGCTCAAATTGGCCCATCTTGCGCGTCGGGCACGCCAAAAAAAACTTGCAAGAACGCCGGTCGCGCCGCTAATCGTAGTATTCCTGCCCCAAGTGGGTGATCAGGTCTTCGCCCATCATCCAGCGCAGCGTGTTCTTAAGCTTCATCGACTGAATAAAGAGGTCATGCTCGGGATAAAGCCCCGGCGCGGTCATCGGCGACTTGAAGTAGAAACTGAGCCACTCCTGAATTCCGCGCATCCCCGCCCGCTGCGCCAGGTCGAGGAAGAGCACCAGGTCCAGCACAATGGGCGCCGCCAGGATCGAATCCCGGCACAGAAAATCCACCTTGATCTGCATCGGATAGCCGAGCCAGCCGAAAATGTCGATGTTGTCCCAGCCCTCTTTGTTGTCTCCGCGCGGCGGATAATAGTTGATGCGCACCTTGTGGTACATCTTGCCGTAAAGCGCCGGATAAAGTTTCGGCTGGAGAATGTACTCCAGCACACTGAGCTTCGATTCTTCCTTGGTCTTGAACGAGCCTGGATCCTCCAGCACTTCGCCGTCGCGGTTCCCGAGAATATTCGTCGAGAACCAGCCGTCTAGCCCCAGCATACGCGCCTTGAACGCCGGCGCCAGCACCGTCTTCATGAGCGTCTGCCCGGTCTTGAAATCTTTTCCCGCGATGGCCACGCTGTGATCGTGCGCCAGTTTCTGGATCGCGGGGATGTCCACCGTCAGGTTCGGCGCACCATTGGCAAACGGCACGCCGCTGGTGATGGACGCCCACGCATACAGCATCGAAGGCGCGATGGCCGGATGATTCGACTTCATACCCTCGACAAACTTCTCCGGAGTCGAGTGCACCTCTTCGGGCTTCAGAAAACTTTCCGTCGACCCGCACCAGCAGGTCACCAGCCGCGCGGCCCGCGAAGTTTTCCGGAAGTTCGCGATGTCCTCCTTGATCTGCAGCGCCAGTTCGTATTTATTCTTGCCTTTTTTAATGTTCGGCCCGTCGATCAGCTTCACGAAGTTATGATCAAAGGCCGCCTTCATCGGCTTGATCGTCGAGAGGAACGGCTTCACCTTCTCGAGGTCCTGCGGATTCAGCACCCCGGCGTTGGCGGCGCTCTGGTAGGCGTTGTCCTTGAAAATATCCCAGCCGCCGAACGCCAGATCATCCAATTCCGCCAGCGGTACAAATTTCTTGATCGCCGGCGTGCGCCCATCGGTCCGCTTCCCCAGCCGGATCGTGGCCAACTGCGTCAGCGAGCCTACTGGCTGCGACTTTCCCTTGCGGACGAGCTCCACTCCCGCCATGAACGTGGTGCTCACCGCACCCATCCCCGGCAACAGAACTCCCAATCTTCCCTTGGCTAGCGCAATTTTCGCAGGCTTATCCATGCAGCTCCTCGGTATTCCCGGTCCCAGAATAAGTTCAGTGGCAGCGTTGGTGCGCTGCCCCCCAAACAAACCAGTAATGATGCGCGAACCAGCAGGGATTTGCAAATACACTCCAAAATTGGACCGGGAAGTGGCGGGACGCGGCCGCTCACGAGCAGGGAACTGCGCCGGTTGAGGGCGGTGTTGAGGCCGTCTCGCGCCGGGTTCCACATCTGCGCCTCCAGGTTTCCGTCCGATTCACTTTCTTGAATTGAGCAACGCCCGCTCCGTCGTGCGCACCCGTGTGCGCCTCGTTCCCTCGGAATGTCGGGGCGTCGCTGGCATGGGCTGGGAGTCCGATCAGTAGCGCAGCAACCACGCAGAAAGTCTTCATAAGCGGAGTTGGACGAGAAGTCGTCGATTGGGTTAGTAGGCTCTCCGCGCGGTCTTTGTTACGCCTTATGCGGTCTTGCGTGCTTCGCGTTCCGTCGAAGTTCCATCACCAGGTACGCCACGATAGCGATATTCAATAGCAGCATTGCGACCCTCGCCAGGCTCGCATGCCTATCGATTTCATACCCTTCCAGCGGAAGGAAAGAAGCCGTTGTCAGGATGGTCATGTATTCCGCCCAGCGTTTCCGCAGCGCCAGCCCAATGCCCTCGGTAAAGAAAACGCCCGAATAGAAGAATGTCCCTACGCTGAGTTCCTTCAGCTTCTTGGCGTCCACCCGCGACAGCTTTTCCATCAGCAGGTGAATGTAATGATTCTGCGGATCCACCCGCAGCAAATTCACCCAGTGCTCCACCACCGCGGCCAAATCCTTGTGCAGCAACGAGTGCGCGCCGACACCCACCGCCAGCAGAGCCAGTCCCTTCACGAGTTTGAACGCCGCGATCAACATCAAGCCCCGCGGATGTCTTCTATGGGCTGCTGCCTTTTTTGTCATTCTCGTTTGTTCGCTTTTTACATCGCGGCGTGTGCGCTCTTGGTCAAACCACTGGCGCCCAACTTCTGTACCGCGTTAGCTTTGCCGGATTTGCGGCTCGCATCATGCCACGATGCTATAGGCGGGAACAATAACCCGATTTTGCAGTGAGCCTCAGGCGGGCTGTCTCTTGGCGATGACGGAAATACGAACGGCGGTTCGAAAAGCTCTTAGCGGCCGGTTCTGGGCCGCCACTTCTATGGGGTGCATCCCCCATCCAGCGGCAGCACCGTTCCTCCGGCAAGGCGAGACAAGAGAAACAGGTAGCTGTTCAGAACGTGCAAGCAAGCAATTTCTGGCTTCACCAGGAATTTAGGCGGAATGGCAAAAATCACCGGATTGAGTTCGAAAATTCCCAACACATGTTCGTAGAGCGGAGGAAACGGCAACTTCGGCACCAGGTCCAGCCGATTGGCGATTCGGAAAGTGTTTGGCAGGACGCGGTCATAAGTGTTGACGAACTGCGAATCTCCCGTGCGCGGGCTCGCATACGTGTAGACCATCGGATTCTTGAACGGCGTGTTCGCCGCCACGTCGAGCGCCAGGAGCGTTGCCAGCGCTCCTCCCAGGCTGTGTCCGCAAATCGTCAGTGAATTGACTGGCCTCGTCCACGGAAGTGACGACAGCGCGCCCGCAAGAGTCGGAGAGCCGGCCGCCGTGCCTGTCGCCAGGGAATTATACATTGCGGTGAAACCGTCTTCCATGCTGCCAGCCCCCGAAAGGAACGGACACCTTACTGTCAGAAAATTGGCGTCATGAATCCATTCGAGAATCCCCTCGGTTCCACGAATCGCCACGACGGCATCTCCGGTAGCTGGCGCCTGAACGACCAGTCCGATAGACACCTGGCTCTCGCCTCGCAGGGGGTTAATATCCGTCGCCAGATCATTCGCATAAATCGAGTTGACGACTTCGTAAGTGGTGTTGGACGCTCCGATGCCGGCGTTTATGATTTGGCCGGCCCTGTTGGTTAGATCGGCGGGATCAATCGCGTATGCTGCGTTCACCAACTGTCCAAACTCGATGGCTCTATTCACGTCCATAATTTACACCTCTGCCCGCTGGCCCCGGCGCGCTGCGTTCGGTGCACACTCAGTCGCTGGCCGCGGCGGCGCTCAAATTCTGCAAAGCATGGGAGAGTGAATGATTTGCGAGTGTGATCATGGAGTTAGAGTAAGTACAAGTCAACGGTTCTTCATGCCGCGCTCTGGTCTTCGCCCCGGAAGTCTCAACTAGAAAAAACGGCTATTCGACGCAGGAAATCGCCCGCCGGATCGGGCTCTTGTTTTCAGCGTTCGGGAGCAGGCGCTCCCGTATTTTGTTCCGCCCCGCATGGAAACCACAATTCCGCGTTGGCATAGCTGCTAATTTCACACGCCAGCGAGATTTCATCAAACTCAGGTTTTTCCCACTGCATTGTAATCCTCCTCAAAGAATTGATCACAGTCAAAGATATTGATCGCCTGCCTTGCTCCCGCCGCATCCGCACTCACGGCAACGTGAATGCCATGACAGAATCGCCCTGTTTGGTGCCCAGTTTGCCGTGTCCACCCGCAGCCATGACCACGTACTGTTTGCCATTCAATGTGTAAGTCATGGGAGTGGCCTGGCCGCCCGCCGGCAACTCGTACTTCCAAACTTCCTTTCCGGTCTCCACGTCGAACGCCCGAATATCGTTATCCATCGTCGCTGCGCTGAACACCAGCCCGCCCCCGGTCGCCATCGGGCCCCCGAGCGTAATTGTTCCCGTATTCATGCCGGGAATGAAACTTCCCAGCGGCACATCCCACACCTTCTT
>JAYVMO010000191.1:0-4073 GCA_043758915.1 Acidobacteriota bacterium
AAAGGCGGGGTACCGGGTAATTCTCTCCCGCCATGTGATTGACCATGTGGTGCCGCCGATGACCTTCCGGCGCATGTGGGAGCGGCAGGTGCGCTGGGCCAAAGGGTCGCGGTGGTCGCGTCCGAAGGGGCACTTCGGCACTGGATTGATCTTTGCGATGCCTTACGGGATATTGGGATTTCTCACCGCGGCGGCGATGCGGCACGTCTGGCTGGGCGCGGCGCTTCTTGGCGCGGCGATTGTGAATCGCATAATTGAGGCGCTGGCCATCGGCTGGGGCGTGGTGCGCGACCCGCGCGCGCGAAACGCGCCCTGGCTCTATCCCGTGCGCGATTTGCTGGGCTTTGCGGTGTGGTGCGCGAGTTACCTCAGCAAACGCGCGGTGTGGCGCGACAGCCGGTACGAGCTTGTCGAGGGCGGAAAAATCGTCTTGCGGCAAACTTCACCGAACGCCGGCCAGACAGAATAGTCCGCGAGGCGAGCAGGATGATTTCGGCGTGATGCACCCGCAGGCAGGCTGGCGTGACGCGGTGTTGCTGGTGGCGGCAGCGCCGCTGGCGTACTACGCTCTGGCGGCACTGGCTTCGCTGCGGTTTTTCCTGCGAGAGCGCGCGAAAAAGCTGGCGGATTTTACGCCGCCCGTCAGCCTGCTGAAGCCGGTGCGCGGCGTGGATTTTGGCTCCTACGAGAATTTCGCGAGCTTCTGCCGCCAGGATTATCCCGGCTACGAAATTCTTTTCGGTGTAAACGACGCGGCCGATCCTGCTGTGCCGCTCATCCAGCGTCTGATTGCGGAATTCCCCGCGAGAACCATTCGACTGTTCATAGGCTCAGAACAGCCCGGCGCCAACCGCAAGGTCGCCAAGCTCGCCAGTCTGGCGCGCGAGGCGCGCCACGAGATTCTGGTGCTGAGCGATGGCGACGTGCGCGTCGGGCCTCGCTATTTGCGGGAAGTCGTAGCGCCGTTGGCCAACGAAGAGACCGGAGCGGTGACGTCCTTCTATCGCGGCATCGCGGAGAAAAACCTCGGGGCGGAACTGGAAGCCATCGGGGCCTCGAGCGATTTTTTCGCTGGCGTGCTCATGGCCGAATGGATAGAAGAGATGAGCTTCGCGCTGGGCGCTTCGATCGCCACCACGAAGCGCTGGGTAGCGAAAATCGGCGGATTCGAGAGTTTTGCAAATATGCTCGCGGATGACTACGAACTGGGGAATCGGATCTCTAAGGCCGGCGGCAAGGTGCTGCTCTCGCGGGAAGCGGTGTGGACTATGTATCCCGCGCAGACCGTGCGGGGATTCTGGGATCATCAAGTGCGCTGGGCGCGGACGGTGCGCGTGTGCCGGCCGGTGTCCTATCTCGGGCTGATTTTCACGCAGGGGCTGCCGTGGGCGTTGCTGGCGGCGTGTATTGCGCCCGCTAGATGGATCGGCGCCGCGTACCTGCTTGCGTATCTCGTGCTGCGGCTGGTGATGGCGTGGAGCGTAGGTGTGTGGGGCGTTGGCGATGAGGTCTTGCGGTGCAGGCTGTGGCTCGTGCCGTTGCGCGATGCCATTCATTTCGTGGTGTGGCTCGCGAGTTTCGCTTCGAACCGCATCACCTGGGGCGGCGCCAAATATACTATGCAAAGCAGGCAAATGGTTCGGGTCTGGTCTTCGGAGTCCACGGAGCCAAAGCCGGCTCTTCAGCCGCCACGCTGAGAATGGCACGATTGCGCCGCGCGGTTGACGCATTCCCAAAAGCCGATTAAATTAGATAAGGATGAATCGCGGCTGCCGGGAGAACCGGAGAGGCTGCGATTCGAGGTTGCTCCCCACGGCTGGGAGATCGTTCAACGGTAGGACTCCAGATTCTGGATCTGGCTATCCTGGTTCGAATCCAGGTCTCCCAGCCAATCTTTTCAATCAGTTAGCGAACCCGGACAACCCAGAGACCCCGGCGAGATGCCAGCTTGGCGGCCATGCGTCAGACAGAATTTGCATGGAGCGGTGGTACTATTGCCATGCGGCAGCTTCAAAGGTATGATGACAAATATGTTCGTTGACCTCCAGAAAAACGCGCCAATGTGCCCCTGCTGTACGTGTTGTATGCGTGTGTCTTCTGGCATGGGGAGGCTAGATTTCTAGAGATTAGATTTAGCCTAGAGAGTTTTTCAGCCCGCCGCCAGAAAAAAACTGGCAGGTGGGTTTTGCATTTTGGGGCCAGGAAATCTTGAGAGAGGGAAAAGGAGAAACGCCAATGTCCGAATACAAGCATCCCGAAGTATTGGTTTCGACCGAGTGGGCAGCACAAAACCTGAACAATCCCCTGAACAATTCAAAGCTCCGGCTGGTGGAAGTGGATGTCGACACCTCCGCATATGACCAGGGGCACATCGCCGGGGCCGTGGGCTGGAACTGGCAAACGCAGCTCCAGGACAACATCCGCCGCGACCTGATCGAGAAGGCGGCGCTGGAAAAACTTCTCGGCGAATCCGGGATTTCAAACGATACGACCATCCTGCTCTACGGCGACAACAACAACTGGTTTGCCGCTTACGCCTTCTGGCAATTGAAATATTACGGGCACAAGGACGTGCGGCTCATCAACGGCGGCCGGAAGAAGTGGCTGGAGGAAAAGCGGCCAGTGACCACGGAAGCCGCAAACGTTTCCCCCACGACGTACCGCGCGGAGAATCCGGATGAATCCATTCGCGCCCGCAGGGAAGAGGTGTTTGCGATTCTTGACGCGCGCAAGCCGGGCCAGCTCGTGGACGTGCGGTCCGTTGACGAATTCACGGGGAAGATCATCGCGCCTCCGGGCATGTCCGAGACGGCGCAGCGCGCGGGACACATCCCCGGCGCCGCGAATATTCCCTGGGCGCAGGCATCGAACGAAGACGGCACGTTCAAGTCGGTTGACGCGCTGGAAAAGCTCTACCAGTCCAAGGGAATTACCGGAACGGACGAAGTGATTGCCTACTGCCGCATCGGGGAGCGCAGCTCGCACACCTGGTTTGTCCTGAAATATCTGCTCGGATACAACCAGGTTCGCAATTACGACGGCTCGTGGACGGAATGGGGCAATCTCGTCGGCGCTCCGGTGGTCAACGAGCACTTGGCGGCCAAGTCGGCTACGGTTGCCGCCTGAGAGTGCGCGCGAGCGGTGGAAGTTGAGAGTTTTGGTGCAGGGGACGGCAAAGGCCTTCGCAGTCGGGGCTTTGCCGGACCAGTTCGAGTTGTAACCGGCGGCGCGGTCGCCAAGTGGTAAGGCAAAGGTCTGCAAAACCTTTATCGGCGGTTCGATTCCGCATCGCGCCGGGGGAGTCTAGCGGGGGCTCTTACCATCACGAGGACGAAGAGTTCATCCAAGTTTTCCAGGGTTCGTTTGAAGTCTGGTTGGACGAAGTCGAGCGGTATATATTGGTTGCCGGGGATACGCTTCACTTTTAAAGTACTCACGCTCACCGGTGGAAGAGCTTGAGCGATAAAGAAACGATTTAACTTTGGGTTGTCGATACTCCACCAATTTTCTTATTCGTTTTAATAGGAGAGAAAAACACGTGCGGAAGAATGTCATGAAGCTCGTTTCTAATTGCGCTGCTCTGCTTCTGTGTTCAACTCTGCTTGGCTTGGTTGCGTCTGTGGTGCGCGCCCAGGGTTCATCCGCCCCGGGCAGTGCGCTTCCGGGCAAAGGCGATGTAATCCGCACTTCACTCACTTACGAGCAGTTGTTTGGCGGAAACGTCCCATCCAGGCCCGGCGATGACACCGCGGACTTCGCAATCCCGGCGAACGCCGCGGAACCTACGGAAGCTTTTGAAGGCACTTTAACGCTCAACGATCTGGCGACCAGCGGCAAGTTCACTCCGCTATCCGACGTGTTCCGTTCCATTCCCGGTGGCGATTCAGCTTGGAAACACCTTCCTGCTTTCAGTTTTCAATTTGTGCAGAGCGCAAGCTATCTGATTCCGGCGGTGCAGGGATTGGTCATTACCGGAAACCCGTCTTGGAATTACATCCTCGGCCCAGGCCGAGTGTGGCGAGAGAACAACGACAAAGGTTACATGCGCGCCGCGCTGCCGTTTTCCCTCGTGC